>CAYSNS010000047.1:5209-7238 GCA_964432395.1 uncultured Aquifex sp.
CCCAGAGGATGAAGAAACTGTAATGAAGATAATGACCCAGACCCAGCTGAGGAACGCTCACCTCATAGGACTTGAGAACCTCAAGTTTGAGAAGTGTAGGTAATTACTGCTGAAGCTCAAAGAGCCTTGTTACAATTATGTTCTTAAGCCGTTCGAACTGTTCCTGTGTAAGGGTAGTTCTGAGGAACCTGACACAGCGTGCGTTCATCATGGACATCTCAAGCTTCAGGTAAGCTATGTCCGACAGGAGTTTCCTTACCTCCTTTTCATCCCTTCCTTCCAACATCATAATCTTTACCTTCCTGCTCAGGAAGTTCAGGATGACCTTTTTCCTTTCTATCTTTTTCTCTTCCCGCCTTATGTAGGCCTTTATCCTTCTCAGCTGGTCCTCGCTGAGTCCTATCTCTTCGGAGTATTTAAGCACAAAGGGCATAAGGAATACACGCTCTACCAGAAAGTACCTGTTTATGCTCTCTCCGAAAGTTAAGCTAAGCAGGCCAACAATGGTAATCAGAACCTTTACCATGAGCATAGAATATTATAGATGGAACTAAAGTCATTCATCATACCCGCCATAGATATAAAGGATGGCAAGGTAGTTAGGCTCCTGAGAGGTGAGTTTGATAAAGCAAAAGAATATCCTTACTCCCCCGAAGAGCTTGCTTCTCTATACAACGATGCGGGGATTAAAAGGCTTCATGTGGTTGACCTGGACGGTGCCAGAGGGGGCAAACCCGCTAACCTTAAATATATCAGTGCTATAAGAAAGAACTTCAGCGGAGAGATTGAGGTAGGGGGCGGTGTCAGGAGCTACGATGTTGCACGGGTGCTTTTTGAGGAAGGTATTGACCTTGTAGTTGTAGGGACTCTGGCTCTGAAGCATCCCGAGGAGTTTGATAGGATACTTACCGATTACCCCAACAAGGTCATACTTTCCATAGATTCAAAGAGGGGCAAGGTAGCTGTAGGTGGCTGGACCGAGGAAAGTTCCTTCTCCCCCAAAGAGCTTGTATCCCTATACGACCCCAAACCTGTATGGGGGTATCTCTACACCATAGTAGAGAGGGACGGAAGCCTTGAAGGTATCGATACAAAGCCCTATGAAGATATAAAGAGGCATACTGCCAAACCTGTCCTCGCTTCGGGCGGGGTATCCTCCATTGAGGATATTGAAAAGCTATACGGACTTGTTGACGGCGTGGTTGTGGGCAAAGCTATATACGAGGGCAGGGTAGCGATTGAAGGGCTTGAGTTGTAAAACTTCACCTTGGGTTTATCGGAAGCTTTAGCCCTCCATCTCGTTTACAGTAGCCCCATCAAAGAGTCCGTGTTCTATAGCAACATGTATGATGGCAAGCTCGTCCTCCGCAGGCTGTTTGCCTTTGAGCACCTGCCTTATAAACTCCTGCACGACCTCCTCAACCGTATCCTCGTTTATATCCTCTATCTGTATCTCATCTCTCTCCGCAACGAACCTTCCGAAACTTACCGCAAGCTCGTGCAAATCCGCCATCTTTACCTCCTACAAACGCATGTTAAAGCATAAGCCCTTATAAAGGAAAATTGATGACATAGAACAGGACTCGTAAACAGAAAACTCCACTGACTCTTTATCCGATTTCCTCGTTCGTCTGTAGATCAACCCAAGTTCAAAGTTAACAGTATAAGCCTAAAACCAAACCCCTGTGCTTTGTCTAAAAGAGCTTATAGCTGTTTCCATAGCCACACACATTTCTTGCGGAACCTCTTTAAGCCCCTTGCACAACCTCATGACTCACAGCCCATCAAAAACATATTCACTATTGCTATCTTAAACACTATTTCCCTCTTTATATTCTCAAACTTCGCACTTGACACATACTCCCCAAACCATCGCTTGAATACCGAAAAAAAAGCTCTCACAAGCCATCTCTTGCCATACCCAACTACCCTGCCCAAATACCTGAAAAACTCATGACTATCATACTTAGAATTCGCTATAACCTTCTTTATCTTATTACCCTTGGGTCTGGGAAGCTTTCCAAGCTTA
>CAYSNS010000048.1:0-7026 GCA_964432395.1 uncultured Aquifex sp.
AAGGGGAAAGGGAACAAAGATAACGCTCTCGTTCCCACTAACCGTCGGTATAATACGCTCACTACTCGTATCTGTAAGCGGAAGGTTATTTGCCATTCCCATATACTCTGTCCTTGAGATAATTCAGGGAGAGGATGCACAGATAACCACAGTTTCGGGCAAGGAGGTGCTCATACTCAGGGAGCTTACCATTCCTCTTATCAATCTCGGGGAAGCCTTAGAGATGGAGAACGGTAACGTGGGATACGTAATAGTTTCTCAGGTTGGAAGTCAGAAGGTAGCCTTTACGGTAGATGACCTGTTTGGTGATGAAGAGGTAGTCGTTAAGCCTCTTGGTAAGATAATAGGAGAGGTTCAGGGAATATCGGGGGCTACCATCACCGGGGATGGTAAGGTAGTCCTTATCCTTGACCTTGACGGAATCCTTAAGAGAGAGATGAAAGCCTTATCAATAGTGTGAGGTGTGAGATATGTCTGAGATAGCACCCATAGGACAGACAAAGCCGGATATAGCGACGACAGACATTGAGGAGTTCTTGGGTATATCCCTTGAGGGGGAACTCATAGGCATACCCCTTAAGAAGATACTTACCATATCCAAGATACTCGATACGGTTAAGGTTCCCTACACTCCTGACTATATAGTAGGGGTTATAAACCTCAGAGGAGAGATAATCCCGGTCCTATCGCTCAAGCGGGTTCTCGGGCTTTCAGAAAAGGAACAGCCCACACGTATAGTGGTCCTCGATTCCACCCATGGCAAGGCGGGGATACTGGTAGATAACATAGTAGGTGTTATAAGAGTTCCCCAAGAAAGGTTTGAGCCCAATCCCATGATGGGCAGGTACAGCGCCTATGTAAGCCACGTAGCGCAAACTGAATACGGGCTTATGGAAATACTTGATGTAGAAAGGCTTATAAACTCAATGGTAAGGGAAGAAGAACCCACTTAGAGTTTTTCAGGTCTTGTAAGTGTTGTCCATCCCTATTCCCCAACGCCCGTGGCTACACCACCATCTGGTATGGATTCAGAAAGCTCCAAAGCTATCACCTAATTCTTCTTTGTAGGCTCTTTTTGTTACCGCCTAATCTTTTGAAAGCACACACAGGATTATTCTGGTCCTTTTCTGGTGCTTTGGGGGATTTTCTAAACAGGCTCGGAGCTTCTTAAATTCGTTCCCCTCACCTGATATAATATGCAAGTCAAAAACTCAGGAGGTCTTCGGATGGCTTTCAAACTCGCACGCAGGATTGAGGTTCTCCCTCCCTACCTATTTGCGGAACTTGACAGGAGAAAGCAGGAAAAGATTGAGCAAGGTGTTGATGTTATAGACCTCGGCGTTGGAGACCCTGACCTTCCCACTCCAGAGCCTATAGTTGAAGCGCTTAAAAGAGCTGCGGAGAACCCGGACAACCATAAATATCCTTCCTATGTGGGTATGAAAGCTTACCGCTCCGCGGTGGCGGACTGGTATAAGAGAAGGTTTGATATAGAGCTTAACCCCGACAGCGAAGTTATAGCCCTCATAGGCTCTAAGGAAGGTGTGGCTCACTTTCCCTTGGCTTTCGTGGACGCGGGAGATGTGGTTCTCTGCCCCGACCCCGCCTATCCCGTTTACAAGATAGGAACTATATTTGCGGGCGGAGAGCCTTACACTATGCCCCTCAAAGAGGAGAACGACTTTCTCCCTGACCTGGGTTCCATACCCCAGGACATCGTAGAGAGGGCGAAGATAATCTGGGTCAACTACCCCAACAACCCCACCTCCGCGGACGCAACCGAGGACTTCTATAAAGACCTTATAAAGTGGGCAAAGAAACACAACATAATAGTCGCTTCCGATAACGCTTACTCGGAGATATACACAGGAGACAGGAAGCCCCTTTCAATCCTTCAAATAGAGGGAGCTAAGGACATAGCCATAGAGTTTCATTCCCTCTCAAAGACCTACAACATGACCGGCTGGAGAATAGGGATGGCTGTGGGAAATGAGGAGCTGGTTAAGGCTCTGGGGAAGGTCAAGACAAACATAGACTCCGGTCAGTTCAACGCGGTTCAGGAGGCGGGCATAACAGCCCTCAACATGCCCGAAGAGGAACTTGACAAGCTCAGGGCTATATACAGAGAAAGAAGGGAGGTCATGACAAAGGCACTTAAGAAGCTGGGACTTAAGCCCTTAGAGTCTGACGTAACCTTCTACATATGGACAAGGGTTCCCGAAGGATACAGCTCCGCTGACTTTGTGGGAAGGCTCATTGACGAGGCTGGAATCGTCTGCACTCCCGGAAACGGCTTCGGAGATGCGGGAGAAGGATACTTCAGGATTTCCCTCACCGTTCCCACAGAGAGGTTGCTTGAAGCCTCAAAAAGGATAGAAAATTTAAAGTTATGAAGGCGGACGAGATAAGTCTCGTTGACATAAGCATAGGCATACCCACCGTGCCTCACGACATAAGCCTCAAGGAGCTTAAGGACATATTTGATGAACTCGGTATATACAGATACCTTACGGTTCTTAAGGGAAACACACCCATAGGTCTCGTTTACAGGGACACAGTTGAGAAGCTCTCCAACGAGAAGCTCATAGCGGGCGATATAGCGAGTCTCTGCTGTCGTCTCAGAAACACCTCAATAAAGAAGGAGAATCTATCAGGTATATTCGATGTTCTTCCCCTTCAGAAGGAGCCTGTCATAGTAACGGACAAAAGGGGAATCTACCTGGGAATTCTCACCTACGACACAGTCCTGCACTACGTAACGCACAACAGGGAACATTTTCTACCCATTGTGCAGAGAGTCCACTCCAGCCTTGGGAAGAAGGAATTTCTTTGTGTTCTGGGGCTTAAGAACAGTGATAGCTTTAGAAAGTCCTTTGGGGGGCAAAAGCTCGAAAGTGTAAAAAAAATATTGCTTGAGGATATAAAAGACGTGTTCGGAGGAGAGGTAGCAACTATTCCCGATAAGTCGGAGTTCTGGACACTTATAAACTACCTTCCTAAAAAGGAGGAAATAAAAGAGCTATTTAGGGAGTTTCACAAGGAATATACGCTCCTATTCGGAGAGTTCCAGCAACTTTATGTCTACGGGTTTTGTCTGGACCTATCACTCATCAACTCTGAAGAGAAGCTTTACTCTACAAAAGATGAGCTTAGAGAAAGAGCTTCAAAGATAGATGGTTCTATATTCATAGTTCATGGCCTCCAACCTACACTTATACTTCACGACCCATCAAAGCAGAGGCTAATAACGAACATAAAACGCAAGATACTTGAGGACTTCAAATACATAGTTGAGAGCCTGAGAGCCACCCCCAAGGACATGTGGGAACACGTGCTATACGATATGTTCGACAGATACCCTTACTTTGAGCTGTTCTACATAATGAGTGCAAGGGGTCTTCAGATTACCAATAACATAATCAACCCAAAAGTTGACTATTTTGTAGCGCAGGGCAAGAAGGGAACAGACCGCTCCGAAAAACCATACTTCAGACAGGCTATAGCGGAAGGCTCTTTCATATCTGATGTGTATCTATCCAAGGCTACCGACGACTTTTGCATAACCGTTTCGGAGAGCTTCAATTACGAAGGTAAAACTTACGTTCTTGCGGGAGACATAAATTTCAAGCAGATACACAAACTCGTTAAGAGTTACAAGGAAACTGCGGTATGAGAAAACCTAAGCTAATAGGTAGCCTCAAGTATAGGAATCTCAGATACACAAAGAACCACCCTCTCAGGATACCAAGAGTCTCACTTCTTCTGGAGTTTCTCGATGCTATGGGTTTGATTGAGGAAGAGGAAAAAGTGGAGGGCAGGGAAGCAACTATGGAGGAGCTACTCCTGTTCCACGACAAGGACTACATAGAGACCCTCATAGAAGCGGACAGGTGTCAGTGTGTTCCCAAAGGTGCGAGGGAAAGGTTTAACATAGGTAGCTACGAGAACCCCGTATCTCCTGCCATGTTTAGAGGTTCTTCCCTTGCTACTGGGTCTTCCGTTCAGGCGGTTGAGCTGTTCCTTGAGGGGCTTTCAGCCTTCAATCCCGCAGGAGGTATGCACCACGCCTTCAAAGACAGGGCTAACGGCTTTTGCTTCATAAACGACCCTGTGATAGCGATTGAGACCTTGAGAAAGAGAGGCTTTAAAAAAATTCTCTACATAGACCTTGATGCTCACCACTGCGATGGGGTCCAGGATGCTTACTATGACAGCGATGAGGTGTTTGTTCTGTCTCTTCATCAATCCCCAGAGTATGCCTTCCCCTTCAAGAGCGGATTCATCCAAGAGAGGGGAGAGGGAAGGGGCAGAGGCTATAACCTCAACGTTCCGTTACCGAAGGGAATAAGGGACAGGGAGTTTCTCTTCGTCCTTGAGAAGACTCTAACGCACGTTACGGATATATTCAGCCCGCAGGTTTACCTTCTTCAGCTGGGAACAGACCCCCTTCTGGAAGACCCCCTATCCAAGTTTGAGCTGTCCAACGTGGGTTTTCTGGAAGCTTTCAGGCTCGTGAGGGATGCGCTGGGTGAGGGTGTTTATCTGGGTGGGGGCGGATACCATCCCGTAGCCCTTGCAAGGAGCTGGACGCTGATATGGTGCGAGATTTCAGAAAGAAAAGCACCCGAGCTTATAAACCGAGAGGGAAGAAGGGTTTTAAAGAGCGTTGACTGGGAAGAGTTTGACGATGAGGTGGATAGAAGCTACATGTATGAGAGGCTCTTAGATGACCCCAGAGAAGGAGATATAAGGCAGGAGGTTCGGGAGATACTTGCTCAAGTAAAGGAAGCGGTTTACTCCTGACAGGGGTCTACTGTTCTAAAGAACACATCTCTTATTTCAAATTCACATTCTACAGGCACGACTTTGTAAGGAACTTCCTTCACGGGAAAGGGATAGGGCTCCATTTTGACCTCTACTTCCCTAAAGACCTTTTCTCTTACAAAGCTTCCGCACGACATATCTATCCTACCCAGGAGCATATCGTTGTCTAAGGTGATGGAATAGGTGTATCCCGCTATTAAGTTACCGTCCACAAACCTTATGGACTCCACATCCTGACCACCTACGCTGTATCCCGCTATAACCTTAAGGCCTTCGTCGAGGAAAAGGAGCATCCCGTCCGGTTCACCCTCCCGGTATGTGTCTCCCACAACCACAAGCCCTTTGGGGGTCTCTGAGAACGCTCTCCCGTAGTCATCCTCTCCTCCGTCATAGACCCTATAAAGACCGCTTCGCGGTAAAAGGATAAAAACATCGCTGTCCTTACCCCCTTCGGTTCTTCCTACTGCCAAAGGCTCTCCTCGCCACAAGGATATGAATCTCAGATAGTCCTTCCTGTTGCTACCCACGAGGTAACCTCTCAGGAGCTTCCCACTCTTATCCAGCTCCATGACGAAAGCGTCCCAGTTTCCCCGATAGTTACTCCTTCCCACAATCAGATAGCCCTTTTTCCACTCGGTTACACCGTAGGCGTATTCCTCCTTGCGTGTCCCCAGCCTCTTTACCCAGAGCGGTCTTAACTCCGTATCCAGCTTAAGTATCAGTATGTCCCAGTTTCCTTCCTGAACACCCCCTACCGCCAGATAACCACCCTCTACCTTCTTCATATACCAGAGCATATCCTCACCCGCTCCTCCGAGGCAGGAAACCCTTTCCACTCCCCGCATACCAAAAGTCGCCAGTGCAAGGTCCATGTTCCCTCTAAAGGTGGTGGTTATTCCCGCCACACACTTCTCTCCAAAAAGCTCTACCGTGTAGCTGTAGTCCTCCCCTTGCGAGCTGACAGAAAACACTTTACATGCTTTACCGCAAACCCCCAAGACCGCATCGTATCCGTTCGCTAAGGTATCCTTCCTGCCCACAAAACAGAAACCGCTTTCGCCCATCCTCCTTATGCTGAAAGCTCCCTCGTTAAGCTCGGTGCTAAGAACCTCTATACCCGACTGTGCAAAACAAACCAAAAACAGGGTAACCTGCAAACAGAAAACTTTACACACCTTTGAAATCATCAACTATAATGCTACAAGCATCTTCAAGGGAAAGCTTATCAAGGTTTATCTCTCGCCAGCCTTGCTTCTTAAACCACCTTATCTGCCTCTTGGCATAGGCCTTGGTGTTCTTTACTATGTCTTCAACAGCCTGCTCCAGACTCTTTTCTCCACGAAAGTAGGGTATGAGCTCCTTATAGCCTATAGCCTGTGAGGATGTTAAAAATTCCTCAAAGTGCTCATCCAGAAGCCTTTTTACCTCCTCAAGAAGTCCCTCCTCTACCATTTTCCTTACCCTCTTCTCTATCCTATCCAAAAGGGAATCCCAATCCCGTGTAATATGGAAAGCTACATACTTATGTTTTGGTTTGTCCCACCTGTGAAAGAAGGAAAAGGGTTTTCCTGTTTCTATAAAAACCTCTAAGGCACGCACAACACGTCTTGTATCGTTGGGGTGTATCTTGAAAGCATAACGTGGGTCTACTTTAAGAAGTTTAGTGTGCAGATATGCTTTCCCTCTTCTCTTTGCAACGCTGTATAGCTTTTCCCTTAATCTCCAGTTAGGTTTGGGTGTGTCCTCTATGCCGTAAAGGAAGGCCTGGATGTAGAGATAGGTCCCGCCCACAATTATAGGGACCTTACCCTTCTCTACTATATAGGCTACAGCTTTTAGTGCTTCTTCTTCAAAAAGTTTGGCATCAAAGACTTCCCCGGGATTCAGTATATCTATAAGGTGATGCTTTACCTTCCTCATGCACTCCAAGGGCTTGGCGGTGCCTATGTCCATACCTCTGTATACGCTCATAGAGTCCGCGCTGATTATCTCACCTCCGAGTCTTTGGGCTACACAGCAGGCAAGCTCGGATTTACCTGTTGCGGTGGCACCTCCCAATATTAAAACTTTCATCGTATTGCAGGTAGTGTGCGTAACGGTTAATAATATAACTACCTTGACGGGGTGTAGCTCAGGTGGCAGAGCGTCGGCTTTGGGAGCCGAAGGTCGCGGGTTCAAGTCCCGCCACCCCGATGGTATAAG
>CAYSNS010000049.1:0-7001 GCA_964432395.1 uncultured Aquifex sp.
TCGGTCTGGTGCACTTGGCGGAGAGGAAGCTACTTCAGACAGCGTTAGAGAAGCTACCGAACAGAGACAAGTTAATGATACACTTCAACGTGTCGGACGTCCATCTGCGCAGAGCGGACTTTACGGAATGGCTTATGAACACAATAAGAAGATACAACATAGAGCCTCAAAGCCTTGTTTTAGAAGTCTCCGAGAGGAAACCTCTCAAGTATGAGTGGGACATTGGTATACTTAAGGAGCTTAAGCTCATGAATATAAAGCTGGCCCTCGACGACTTTGGAGAAGGGTTTGCCTCAATATCATATCTTAGAAAACTACCTATAGATATAGTTAAGTTAGACAGGAGCTTGATAGCTAACGAGGACATAAACTTTATGAAGAACGTTATCACCCTTCTCAAGAGTATGGGTTTTTTCATAATAGCGGAAGGTGTTGAAGAGGAGAGGCATCTGAACAGGTTGAAAGGTTTGGAGCTGTCCGCTCTTCAGGGATACCTATTTGGAAAGCCTAAGTTCATGGATGGCTTCCTATGGTGAAGATACCCAGAGCTTTAACCATAGCGGGCTCCGACCCGAGCGGAGGAGCAGGCATACAGGCGGACCTGAAGACCTTTACCGCTCTCGGTGTTTACGGGATGAGCGCCATAACCTCAATAACGGTTCAGAACACGGAAGGGGTCCTATACCGCAGTGACGTTCCGCCTCAGGTGGTCTACGACCAGATAAAGGCTGTCGCTGAGGACATAGGGGTTGACAGTGCAAAGACGGGTATGCTTGCAGGAGCGGATACGGTTATCAGTGTTGCCAAGGCTGTCAGTGACTTTCGTATAGACAGGCTGGTAGTAGATACCGTCCTTAGCTCAAAGGGAGGGTATCACCTGCTGGAGAAAGAAGGCATAGATGCGCTCGTCAGGGAACTTTTCCCCCTTGCACTTCTCATAACACCTAACATACCCGAGGCACAGCTCCTGTGCGGGGATGACATTACGAGGTTAAGGGATATAGAGCTGTGTGCTAAAAAGCTCCTGAGCAAGGGACCCAGAGCGGTCCTCATAAAGGGTGGACACATGGAGGGAGACAAAGTGATAGACGTTCTCTACACGGGAGGGGAGGAGTTTCATTACTTTGTAGGAGACAGGGTAAGGACACCCAACACCCACGGGACTGGATGCACCCTTTCCGCTGCAATAACCGCTCTCCTGGCAAAGGGTGTTGACTTTTACGAAGCGGTCAGAAAAGCTAAGGAGTATACACAGAAGGCTATAGAGAACAGCCTTCCTCTGGGTAAAGGGGCAGGGCCCTTGAAACACTACTGGAACGTAGAAGGATGCTCAGAAAAGCTGTAGTTTACGCAGGTCTTTTGCTTACTCTGTTTGTGGCGAATCTGTATCCGCGTCTTGAGATTCTTCCCCTGGTTTACATGCTCCTGCCCATGCTCTTTCTGTCGGACAAGGAACTGGGCCTTAGAAACTTCAGAAGAGGAATGCTCTACGGGATGGGGTTCGTTCCCTTGATGATTCTGTTTCCGCCCGACCTTAGCTGTCCCGCATGGGTTTTAAACCAGCTGGGAATAGCTACCGCGGAGGAGGTATTCTTCAGGGGTTACCTTATGAAGTCTTTCGGGAACGTAGGAACCTCACTGCTTTTTTCCCTCGCGCACCTTGTTAGCTTCCCGACAGTGAACTCTCTTCTTGTGCTCTTTCCCTCCCTTGTATTCGGATGGGCTTACCTGCGTTCGGGTTCTCTGCTTGCACCTGTGCTCCTGCACTGGAGTGCAAACCTAATCTACTTCTCCTTTATAGAAAAGTTCCCTCAGCTTCACCAGCTCCTCCAGAGGCAGTTGGCCGGGGGCTAAAGCCTCTCCAAGGGAAGCGTAGCTTATAACAGAACCGAAGGCAAACCCGGCAAGTCTTGATATCTTCCCTATATCGCCCATGGCTATGAGTATCTTGGGATAGTTCTCCTGTGCACCCACGCAAAGAAGTCTTGCCACATCCTCGTAGGAGTTGGCCCTAACCGCCACTTTAGGTATGCCTCCGTATCTGTGTCCTTCCCTGAGGACCTCCCTTATCACCCAGTTGGGTGGTGTCCGTTCAAAGTCATGAAATGAAACTATTAGCTTACCTCCCGAAAGGGCATTTCTGACGGGAACTATATCCGCCCTTGAGGAGAGCTCCACATCCGCATAGTCACACAGGGGAGCTACCTTATTGAATATTTCCCGCCTGTTGTTTACGTGTTTTCCCCCTTCCTCAGGTATGCGGACGGTCAGGATGGTCCCCAGACGATACTCCTTAACAATTTCTACTTTCTCTATGACGTAATCTACCTCGGTTCTGGAAAACTGGTCAACTCTGAGCTCTATCAGGTCCGCGCCCTTTTCCTTCGCTTCCTTTACCTTTGCGGTGAAATCTCTATCACTTAAAGGAACAGCTATAAGCATGAGAAGATATTATAGCTATGAAGAAGGTAGCTCTAACAGGTAACATAGGTTGCGGTAAATCAACGGTGGCGAGCATATTCAGAGAGCTGGGAGCTTACACGGTTGATGCGGACGAGGTAATAAAGGGCTTCTACAGGAAGAGTCATCCCGTCTATGAGCGTGTTGTGAGGGAGTTCGGGGAAGGGATACTTGACCCGAAGGGCAACATAGACAGAAAGAGGCTTGCGGATATAGTATTTTCTGACGAACGTAAGCTAAGAAAGTTAGAAGCCATAACACATAGCGCTCTCTACGAGGAGCTTGATAGGATATACAGAAAATTACCCCCCGATGCGGTAGTGTTCGTTGAAGCTACATTGCTTATAGAAAAGGAAACCTACAAGAACTACGACTTTACGGTAGTGGTTTATGCTCCTTATGAAATATGTAAGGAGAGAGCACTGAGGAGAGGTATGAGCGAGGAGGACTTTAACAGACGCTGGAAAAAGCAGATGGACATAGAAGAGAAGGTAAGGTTTGCGGACTTCGTGATAGATAACTCAGGTAGTCTTGAGGACACACGAAAGCAGGCTGAAGAAATCCTTATAAGGATAAAGGAGGACCCATGAAGGTCTTTATAACGGGAGAGCCGGGCATCGGCAAGACTACGCTTGTGAGGTCGGTGGCAAAAAAGCTGGGAAAGGAAGCTATAGGCTTCTGGACCGAGGAAGTCAGGGACAGGAAGAGCGGGAAAAGAAAGGGTTTCAAGGTGGTTACGACCGAAGGGAGCGAGGCCATTTTTGCCAGCAAAACCTTCCGCTCAAAGAAGCTGGTAGGCTCTTACGGCGTAAACGTCAAAAGATTCGAAGATGCTGTCATTCCTGTGCTTGAAAAGGCTCTTCGGTCCGCAGGCAAGAAGGTTGTAGTGATAGACGAGGTGGGGAAGATGGAGCTCTTCTCAAAGAGATTCAGGGAATTGGTGAGGGAGCTTGCCCACGACCCAAGGGTGACCCTCCTTGCTACACTCCCTATAAGGGACGTCCACCCGCTTGTAAAAGAACTGAGAAGACTCCCCGGCTCGGTTCTGATAGAGCTCAAAAAGAGCAACAGGGACCAGATGGATGAGGAAATTCTAAAGCTTCTTAAGACCAACTCCTGACCTATTGAGGTAGAGGTTTGTCTTCGCTCCCTGATAGGTCCCCCTCTTCTCAAGCTCGTGAAGGACCGCATTAATTACCTTGTTTTTCATAGAGGGCCTGCAGTAGTCCGGAGCTATCAGGAGGTTTTCATCAACCTCTCCCGTTATTCTGTGGACCACCACACCGGGAGGGAGTATCTCTATTACGTCCGCACACAGGCTTGCATACTCCTCTAAGGAGATGGTTCTAAATAGGCCTTCTTCGTATTCCCTTGCCATAACCGTTCCCTTTATGACGTGCAGGGGATGAACCTTAACTCCATCTATGGGCAAGGAAGCTATAAGCTTTGCGGTTTCAATCACATCCTCTCTACCCTCGTGGGGCAGGCCTACTATTGTATGGGCACAGACCTTAAGGTTTTTCCCTTTTGCTCTTAGAACCGCATCCACGAAGTCGGATATGCCGTGTGCTCTGTTGATTCTCTTTAGGGTCTCAAAGTTAGCGGACTGAAGACCGAACTCTATCCATACCTCAAGACCTTTCCCGGTATATTCTGATAAAAGCTCAAGCACCTCATCGGGCGCACAGTCTGGTCTCGTCCCCACATCTATACCCACAACACCTTCAAACTCCAGAGCGGTATCGTAAACCCTCTTCAGGGTCTCCAGGTCCGCGTAGGTGTTCGTGTAGGACTGGTAGTAAACGAAAAAGTAAATATCTTCTCCATACTTGCGCTTTGCCTTCTCTATACCCTCCCGTATTTGCTCCCTGAGAGGGACTGAGGATGATAGCATGGAAGGTTTTGAGCCGTCATAACAGAAGGTGCAACCTCCTCTGGCTTTGCTACCATCCCTGTTGGGACAGGTAAAGGGAAGGGCTACCGTTATCTTCTGAACTCTCTTTCCGTATCTGCTCACGAAGTAGTCCTTTAGCGAAAGGAAGGGTTTTGTCTGAACTCCCATCAGGCTTTTTGAGCCTCCTTCATAAGCTTTCTGTACTTGTCCAGCGCTATCCGTCTCCTCCATCCCTTTAGCCTGTCTAAGAAGGTTATACCCTTAAGGTGGTCAAGCTCATGCTGAAAGACTATTGCGGGGAATCCTTCAAGCTCAATCTCTACAGGCTCGGCGTGCTCGTTAATGGCCCGAACTTTGACCTTTCTGTGTCTCTCTACCTCTACGCTCAATCCCGGAAAGGATAGACAGCCCTCTTTATACTTGACCTTTCCCTCGGAGCTCACTATCTGCGGGTTTATGAGAACCAGCTTCAGGTCAGGGGCGTCCTCCTTAGGGGACGTGTCTATTACCATGACGCTGAGGGGGACCCCTATCTGGTTTGCCGCAAGGCCCACGCCCTCCGCGCTGTACATGGTATCAAACATATCCCTTATAAGGTTCTTAACCTCTTTGTCCACAACGTCTATGCTGTCGGTGGGCCTTTTTAAGACTTCCGCGGGATAGGTAACTATCTTCCTTACCATGTTAGTCAAATAATATAATTGCTAAGTATGGATATAGACATAAGAAAGTTCATAGATAATTCCCTGCTGAGACCCCATGTAGACCTGAAGCAAGTAGAAGACTTCGTTCTGAGGTCTTCCCAGATAGGTTTCTACGCGGTTTGTTTGCACCCCTATCACATAAGATTTGCCTACGAGCTTGTAGGAGAGAATATAGTCCTGTGCTCCGTTGTGGGCTTTCCCCTGGGGCTTGACACAAAGGAGGAGAAGATACATCAGGCGGTAGGTGCTGTTACAAGCGGTGCAAGGGAGATAGATATGGTCATGAACCTTTCCGCCTTTAAATCGGGTAACTACGGGTATGTGGAAGAGGAGATAAAGGCTCTTAAGAGAGAAACTGGGGCGGTGCTCAAGGTAATAATAGAGACCCACTACCTGAATGAGGAGGAGAAGATAAAGGCTACCGACATATGTGCAAGCTCGGGAGCGGACTTTGTTAAGACATCGACGGGGTTTGCTCCCACAGGGGCCAGGGTGGAGGACGTAAAACTCCTAAGGAGTGTGGCGGGGAACAGATTAAAGGTCAAAGCTTCAGGAGGCATAAGAGACCTTAGAACCGCTCTTGCCATGATAGGGGCGGGTGCGGACAGAATAGGAACGAGTTCGGGGTTTGAGATTTACAAGGAAGCGGTGCAAGGGTAAATTATTAAGCTATGAAGTTCTTAGAAGAGCTCGAAGAGACCCGAGGACTTGTTGTAAAGATGGCGAAGCTGGTTCAGGACTCCATAGATAAAGCTATAAAGTCCCTCAACGAGCAGAACGTAGAGCTTGCGGAGGAGGTTATAAAGGGGGATGACGATATAGATGCTCTTGAGGTGGAGATAGAAAGAAGATGTATAAGGATGGTTGCCCTCTATCAGCCCGAAGCCTCCGACCTGAGGCTCGTTATGGGCATATACAAAATAGTCTCTGACTTGGAAAGGATGGGAGACGAGGCGGAAAACATAGCGGAGCGCTCCGTATTCTTAGCTCAGGAGCCCCCACTCAAACCCTACGTTAACCTCACCCTGATGGCCCAGATGGTAAAAGAGATGGTTAACGACAGCGTTATATCCTTTCTTCAGAAGGATACCATGCTCGCAAAGAAGATAATAGACAAGGATGACATGATTGACGAACTTTACCACCAGCTGGAGAGAGAACTTATAACCTACGTTATGGAGGACCCCAGGAACATAAAAAGGGTGATACATCTGTCTTTCGTAGCAAGGCACTTTGAGAGGATAGCGGACCATGCGGAGAACATAGCGGAGATGGCTATATACTGGGCGGAAGGAGAGATGATAAAACACCACAGGATAAAAGAAGAAGGTGAAGCGTAAGCTCTTACTCGGATCCCTGCTTGTCTTTGCTCTGGTTCTTGTAAACTTAGCCTTTTTGAACAACCTGAGAAACCTACCCTACGCAAACTACTACATACTCCTTCTGGCGATAAACATAGACCTTCTGGCACTTATAGTTATAACAGCAATAGTTCTGAGGAAGATTATCAAGGTCTACCTGGGAAAGCATCCCAACGTTCTGAGGAGAAAGCTGGCAAACATACTGTTCCTTTACCTTTTTGTGCCCCTTCTTATACTGAATGTAGCTTCCATATTCGTGGTAATTCACTCAACTAAGGAGTATCTGAGCTCAAAGACGCGAGCCCTTTCCAGCTCCGCGGAAAGAGTCTACAGAAGCCTTTATACATCCGAACTCAAGAAGGTAGATATGTATAAAAGCGTTTTGAAAGCTCTCCTCGAAGCGGGTCTGTTCAATGAAGTGAGAAAAATAGAGGATGTAGAGAGTGTAATTTCCGTTCCAGGCTGTGAGTTTGAAGTATCCGAGGGAGAACTTAGCTATGCCTTCTGTCTGAAGGCGGGTGATAACTTTTACAGGGTAGTAGTAAGTAAAGAGCTGAGTCTCATAAGGGATATATCCGAGTT
>CAYSNS010000050.1:0-6993 GCA_964432395.1 uncultured Aquifex sp.
ATTCAAGGCACTGAGTCTGCTTGCGGACTTTATACTTTGAAAGCTATGGGAAATGGTTGGGCCCGTTCGCACGAAAACCGTCCTCTATTCCCTTGGGAAGCTCGGCGGTAGAGAACTTAGCTTCGGTTCTGACCTTGATATAGTCTTCGCAACCGCGGAAAGGGAGAGCAAGGAGGAGGTAACTAAGAAAGTTCAAAAGCTCATCAGATTCATCACAGCTCATACATCCGAAGGTTACCTTTACGATGTGGACTTCAGGCTAAGACCTATGGGGTCTAAGGGAGAACTTGTGCCAAGCCTTGAGTTCTATGAAAGCTACTTCATGGGTGAAGCAAGAACCTGGGAAAGGCTTGCATGGACAAGAGCCCGGTTCATAACAGGCGAAGAGAGCCTGAAAGAAAAGATGGAGACCATAATAGGAGAGTTTCTTTTTGGAAAGCCATGGGGTGAGAACGAAAGGAAGGAAGTCTACGAGATGAGGCTAAGGCTCCAGGAGCTTGCAAAAAAAGGTAAGGACGTGTTGGATATAAAGTTAGGGGCGGGAGGAATAGTTGATGGAGAGTTTCTCGTTCAGTATCTCCTTATAAAGGAGTCAGTAAGAGAGCCCTCAACTATAGAGGGCTTTAGAAAGCTTAAGAAGACGTATCCCGCTCTTGAGGAAGCTTATGAATCCTTTATGTTTCTTAGGCTTGTGGAAACGCACTTGAGATTGATAAAGGAAAGAGCAAGCTCTGTCCTGCACAGGCAAGATTTCAACAGGGTAGCAAGAACCCTTGGCATGAAAGGCGACGAGCTTAGAGAAGAGCTCAACGTCAAGATGGGGAAAATGAGGGAGACCTTTCTTGAATTCTTGGGGTAAAGTTAGCTACGTAGCTATAAGCCTCTTTGAAAGGTCAATCATAGCCTTTTGACGGGCTTTCCCCTTCGGGAGCTCCCTTCTCCTGTTTTCTACAGTTTTGAGTATTGAATCTATATCATCGGGCAGACAGCTCTCAAAAAGTTCTCTTAGTCTGCGCGAGAGGGCGGGTGCTTTTCCGGAGGTGCTTATACCTATGACCAAGTCCCCCTTTACTACCAGTGCGGGAAATATAAAGCTACAGAACTCAGGGGAGTCAACGGAGTTACAGAGTATGCCTCTCCTTTCGCAGAGCCTGAATATCCTCTCTTGAAGCCTCAAGTCGTTTACCGCCACTATTACCATCTTCTTGTTTCTCAAGTCACCGACCAAGAATTTCCTTCTTCTTAGATTTATTTTCCCGTCCCTCCAGAGCTCTTTTATACGTTTTGTTATCTTCGGAGCAACTACAGTTATCCTTCCCCCGAAGGGCAGTAGCTTTTCTACCTTACGGGTGGCTACCTCTCCTCCGCCGACTACGAGTATCTCTTTACCAGATATGTCAATAAAAGCGGGAAAGAAGGGCATTATAGACCCTCCTTCCAGAGGCCCTTTCTCATCTTCATTGCTCTTTTCTGTAGTTCAACAAAGCGCTCCGCATACTTAACGTTCGGGGGCACTGTATATACTGTAGCGTAACCCTCTGCAACGAGAACCTCGTTGAGCATCCTTCCGTCGGGCAGATAAACGTAAGCAAGGAGCCTGCCGTATCTGTCGTGAACCTGCACGTCCGTTTCAAGGTATACAACTGTCCCGGGAGGTATCAGATTCTTAGTAAACCTGGAAGCCCTTTTCCCCAGCCTGACGACATCTTCCACAGACTTATCGCTCCTGCGTGCATCCCTGTAGGCCTTCTTGTTTCTCCTGCTCTCAGGCGTGTCGACCCCTATTAGCCGAACTTTTACCTCTTCTCCGTTCTCCAGCTTGCACTTGAAAGTATCGCCGTCATATACTTTCAACACAGTGCATGGCACCCTGTCTCTGTAACTGTCTTTTTTAACCTCCGATGTCCCAAACTGTTGTCCCGCAAGCTGGTAGAATACATACACTACAGCTAAAACGAGCAGATAGGATATACCCTTCCATCCCCTTGGAACCTTTTTCCTTCCCATAGCAGGATGTATTTTAAACTACATGTGCTTTTCTACCACCTTTATGTCTTCTTGTGTGTCTACACCGTGGTAGAAGTTGTCCGTCAAGAGGACCTTTATTGTAATCCCCTTTTCCAGAAGCCTCAGCTGTTCAAGCCCCTCCAGAACCTCAAGGGTGCCTCTATCCATATCTACAAAGCTCATGAGAGTCTCCTTCCTAAAGCCGTATATACCTACGTGTTTTAATGGATAGATACTTTCCTTTTCTTCCCTGAAGAAGGGTATGGGTGCTCTTGAAAAATAGAGAGCGTTACCCTCCGAGTCTATGACTACCTTAACGTCCGAAGCCCTTTCATAGGAGTTCTCATCCCTGACAGCGAGGGTTACGACCTGCGCGCCCCTTTCAAGCTCTTTAAAGAGCCTTTCCACATCGCGTTTGTATACAAAGGGTTCATCCCCCTGATAGTTGAGGACCAGTTCCAGGTCCATCTCCCTTACCGCGTAAGCTACTCTGTCGGAGCCGGACCGCAGTTCAGAGGGTGTCATAACCACTTCCACCTGCAGGTCATCAACACACTTTGCTATCTCTTCGCTGTCGGTTGCAAGGATTACTCTCTCTCCGGTCTTCAGACAGCCTTCTACAACCCACCTTATGAGAGGCTTACCTTTAATCTCAGCCAAGGGTTTTCTGGGAAGACGTGTGGAACCAAGACGGGAGGGAATAACTATAGCCCTTCTCATGGTTGATATAATTTTATCTCCATGAAGATAAAGGACTTTCTTAAGGAGAATAAGCTTTCTGTAGGTGATAATGCCTCCTTCCTGCTGGAAAAGCTACCTGTCAACAAGGAAAAACTCCTCAAGAAGCTGGAATCCACTATAGGGGAAAGTGCTAAGATGTCCAAGTCAAAGGCTAACACCGTTGACCCGGAAGAGGCAATAGAAAAGTATGGAGCGGATACGGTAAGGTTATACATACTCTTTGCAGCACCGCCCGAGCAGGACTTTGAGTGGACCGAAGAAGGAATACAGGGAGCTTATAGATTTCTAAATCGCCTGTGGAACTTCGTTACCGAAAGGGAAGAGCTGTTAAGTAAGACAAGCTACTCATCTCAGGAGTTAAGAGATATCAAGGGAAGGGCACGGGAACTCAGGAGAACGGTCCATGAAATCCTGAGCGGTTACATTAGAGATGTAGAACAGGAGTTTCAGTTCAATACCGCTATAGCGAAGGCTATGAAGCTACTCAATGAGCTGTCATCTTACCAGGTGTCCGAAGAGATAGATATAAAGGTGCTGAAGGAAGCGACCGAGATTCTTCTCCTCATGCTCTCGCCGATAACACCCCATATATGCAGTGAGCTTTGGGAGAGAATAGGCAACAGGTCTTTACTTCTGAACCAGCCTATGAGGGAACCCGACCCACAGGCCTTAGAAAGAGAAGAGGTAGAGATTCCTGTTCAGGTTAACGGAAAGCTCAGGGCAAGGCTCAGAATCCCCTATGATGCTGAAGAGGATACGGTCAAGAGCATAGTTCTGCAAGATGAAAGAGTTAGAAAATATGTAGATGGAAAGGAGCTAAAAAAGTTCATCTATATCAAGAATAAGCTGGTTAATATAGTTCTAAAGTAAGGAGGCTCTCATGGAACAGGAAGTAAGCCTGTGGATGTGGCTCGTCTGGTTTCTGAAGGTTCTAATACTCGCTCTTCTTGTAGGTATACCTTTCCTTGTGGTTGTGGTTCTCGTATCGCAGGGGGTCTACAACAGGTTCTTCAAGAAAGTAGAGAAGAGGCTGGAGGAGAGATACAAACAGAGAGGCTTTACCCTAATTGAGGTTCTCGTCGTCCTCATAATCCTGGGTCTCATCGCCGCCCTTGTAGTCCCACGTATAACCGGCAGGGTAGACGAGGCAAAGGTAGAGACCACAAAGATTCAGCTAAGAGCCATAAAGGATGCCCTTGAACAGTATAAGCTTGACAACGGGATGTATCCCACTACCCAGCAGGGACTCAAAGCGCTCGTGGAAAAACCCACCACACCCCCTGTCCCGCGCAGGTGGAGGCAGTATCTGGACAAGGTCCCCAGAGATGGATGGGATAGAGAATTCATATACATATCTCCCGGAGTAAATAGACCTTACGAGCTCAAGTCAAAGGGAGCGGACGGAGAGGAAGGAACAGAGGACGACATAGATGTATGGAATCTCTGAAAAAGGCTTTACCCTCCTTGAGCTCCTCATAGCAATTACTATCATCGGAATCTCGTTCACTGTGCTCTTAGAAGTCCTTTCCTCTTCCGCGCGCGAATATAGCAGTTCAGATGAATCCTTTCGGACCTTTCTGGAGCTGGACAAAAAGCTTAAAGAAAGAAACTATGAAGGCCTTGAGGTAAAAGAAGAAAAGCTCCCCGACTTTCCTTCCGCAAAGGAGGTCACGTATTCCCTGGACGGACTCTTCTTTATAAAGTATGAAGTCAGGTAGAGCCTTTACTCTCATAGAAGTCCTCGTAGTCCTCACAATTATGGGCCTGGTGTTTTCTGTCCTTATTCTGGTCTTCTCGAGAGGAATAGACTCCTCCCTTAACATAACCCAAAAGTCGGAAGACCTCAAGAGGAAGGCTGTTCTCTTTTGGGACCTGCAACGCAAGGTGTTCGGTGCAAAGGAGATAAAGATAGACCCAAAGGGTATATATATGCTCACGTCCGCGGGAAGCTTCAACAAAGGAGTGGTTAAGTGTGCCTATATCTTCAAGGACAAAAAACTTTACTACTACGAGTTTCCCTACCTTCTGGGTGCACTGGACGAAGTTGATGAGGATAAGTTAATTGAGGTGGGTAGGTTCAGCAGATTTGAGGTTACAGCCTGGGACGGAAGGAGGGAGCTCAGGGTGTTCGATGGCCTGCCCCAGCTTGTAAAGGTCTACTTAGACGATGAGGAGTTTGTCTTTGAGGTCTTCAGGTAGGGATAGACCCTGTGTATGGGCAGTCCCATCACCGTGTAGAAGTTTCCCCTTATCTCTTCCACTATGGTAGAGCCTAACTCCTGTATTCCGTAAGCTCCCGCTTTGTCCATAGGTTCCCCGCTCTCTATATAAGCTTCTATCTCTTCCTTACAGAGGTTTCTGAACTTTACCCTTGCTATATCATGAAGGGTGAGTTTGAAATCTTGAGAGATTATACAGACAGCTGTCACAACTTTGTGCCATCTTCCCGAAAGGAAGCTCAAGATTTTGAAAGCTTCTTCCTTGTCTTGGGGCTTTCCTATCACCCTATCGTCGATAAATACGAGCGTATCCGCACCTACGACGAGGCTCTTCTTGTTTTTTCTCCAAACCGATAGGGCCTTTCTGCGTGCGAGCCTCCGTGCTAAGGCTACGGGGTTACCCTCTCTTTCCTCTACAACATCGGGGACTATAACTTCAAAGGGTATCCCTACCGAAGACAGAATTTGCCTGCGTCTGGGTGAAGATGAGGCGAGGATAATCCTCTTCATTAGCTTGAAGTATTATGCAGATGTAGATAAATTATATCCCTACATCTCCCGAGGAGGTAACTATGAGCGTGGGCGTAGAGCTTGTTCAAGATAGAGAACTTACGCAGGCTCAGATAGAGGAGCTTCAGCAGGAAGTTAGGAGACTTGCGAAGGAAAAGAATGCGGTTATACTCGCTCACTACTATCAAAGGGGAGAGGTGCAGGACATTGCGGACTTTGTAGGAGACTCTCTTGAGCTTTCACGCAAAGCTGCCAACACCGATGCGGACATAATAGTCTTTTGCGGTGTGCGGTTTATGTGTGAAACCGCAAAGATTTTGAGCCCTGAAAAGAAGGTCCTGCATCCTAATCCCGAGTCGGGATGCCCGATGGCGGACATGGTCAATGCCCAGCAGGTGAGAAAGCTCAGGGAAAAGCATCCCGATGCGGAGTTTGTAGCTTACATAAATACCACCGCGGACGTAAAGGCGGAGATAGACATATGCGTTACCTCCGCAAACGCTCCGAAGATAATAAAGAAGCTGAAGTCCAAAAAGATAGTTTTCCTGCCGGACCAGGCACTCGGCGAGTGGGTTAAGAAACAGGTTCCCGAGAAGGAGTTCATAATATGGAAGGGTTTCTGTCCTCCTCACTTTGAGTTCACCGCCAAAGAGGTTATGAAGCTCAAGGAAAGGTATCCAGATGCAAAGGTTGCGGTCCACCCCGAGTGTCATCCGAAGGTTATAGAGCTTGCGGACTTTGTGGGTTCTACCTCACAGATTATCAAGTATGCAACCTCGGTGAGCGCGGACAGGGTTATAGTGATAACTGAGGTAGGACTAAAACATACCTTGATGAAAGAGAACCCCAACAAGGAGTATATATTCCCCGAGTCAATGAACTACTGCGGAACCGTTTACTGTTGCACCATGAAGGGTATAACACTACAGAAGGTATACGAGACACTCAAGAATGAGATAAACGAGGTTCACCTTCCCCAGCACATAATAGAGAGAGCCAGAAGGCCCATAGAGAGGATGCTTGAGCTGAGCTGATAAAATATCCTCATGCTCTTTCTTGTTTCCTCGGTGATACTTTATATTCTCTCGACATTGCTTTTCTTTATCAAAGTATTTATAGGGTTGAATTTGAGAAGCCTGCCTACGCTGTGCCTTTTGCTTGCTTTTTTCCTTTACTCGGTCTTCTTCTTTCAAAGATACCTATCTACCGGACATTTTCCCATAGGAGATATATATGGAATGGTCTCCCTGGTAGGAAACTTGCTTGTGGTAGTTTTTGCCCTTGTGAATCTGGGACTGAGTAGGAATATAGGGGATTTTGGTTTCATAGTGTCTTTTATAGGCTTTCTTACCACACTTCTGGGACTACCCGCAAAGGAAGTAGGATACAAGAATCCCTTTTACGTTTACCACATACTGTCCGCAGGAGTGTCTTACGCTTCGCTCATACTTGCCGGTCTAACGTCCTTTATAAAGTTCTTTGTTGAAAAAAAGTTAAGGGCGAAACACATAGGGGG
>CAYSNS010000051.1:0-6985 GCA_964432395.1 uncultured Aquifex sp.
TTTTCAAAGAGTGTTCTTCCTCCGAAGATGACTTTCTCGGGTTTAAAGCCGAGCTCCTGTGCGGATGCTATTATCTTCTGAGCTTCCAGTATTGCGTCATCCACATATCTGGAGTTGAGGCTGAACTTTTCCTGAAGCTCTCTCTTTAGCTCGTTTCTTGTCTTTCCTTTCAGGAGTCTTTTATATGCAAACCTCATGCATGATGACCAGCGTCTCATGAGGTTGTCAAGTATCTTTTTCTCTTCACCGCTCACTTTTAGTCTTGCCTGAATAGTAACCTTAGCTTCTTGCATTTTTCCTCTTCCCTCCACGAGACCCATAAACCCTTGCCGCAAAGGAGGTAACTATTGCTATTAAATCCTCCGCAAGCTCTTTAGTTCTATCTTCTTCGTTCCCTTCTCCATTTAGAACTATAAGCTCCACCCCGAAGCTTTCAAAGAAGAACTTTATATACTCATATCCGAATCTTGCGAGCCTGTCGGGATATTCAATTATTACTTTCTCAACCTCTCCTCTTTTAACTTTGTTCAGAAGCTTCCTAAGTCCTCTTCTGTTTTCGTTTACTCCGCTCGCTATTTCAGAGATAATCTCGTAGCTCCAGCCCTTAGACCTTGCAAACTCCTCCAGCCTTGCTATCTGATTTTTGAGATATTCCTCTTGCTTTTTTGTGGAAACACGGGCATAAAGAACCACTTTTGGTTTTGGTTTTTCCTCAAGCAGTCCAAGGAGTTTTTCAACATCTTCTTTTCTATATCTTCTCTGTCCTCCTGGTGTTCTGTATGGTTTAAGAAGACCTCTCTCTTCCCAATTGATGAGAGTTCTCCTGCTTATACCGTAAAGCTCCTTTACCTTCTTCACACTTAGCAGCATTGGTAATATTTTAATCAGAATTGCATAAGATTATACATTATTCCTCAACTGTTGCTTCCCTCCTCCTCGGTGAAAGCGCTCAGAACGGTCTCTATTATGGAAATTATCACCGATATTATGTTGGCAGCGAGAGCACCCTGAGCTAAGCCTACCGCTTCAACCTGGTCTCCCACAAAGAATACAAAGAGTGCGGGTATAAGATGCAGGTCCGCAACAAGGCTCGATGCGAGCATCTCGGTAGAGAGGACTCTTCCCTCACCCACCTTGAGGATTGTAGCGGCAAGGTTCGTTGCAACGGTTATGACAAGTTCGTAGGGAT
The DNA here is from genome assembly GCA_964432395.1 of uncultured Aquifex sp. Taxonomy (GTDB): domain Bacteria; phylum Aquificota; class Aquificia; order Aquificales; family Aquificaceae; genus Hydrogenivirga. The sequence goes on from CAYSNS010000051.1 coordinate 1,190, forward strand.
TGGGACTGACTATAAAGCTTATGTTGGTGGTAAGAGCCATCAATATGAAGAAGTCCGTAACTATCTTCTTATACTTCATCTTTTGCCTCCAGAACCTTGTAGGTTTCCTCAAGAAGGACCTTCTGCGCTCTGCGAAGGTTCTTGGGTTTGCCGAAGATTATCAGTGTATCTCCTTCCTCTACGGTGGTTTCTCCCGAAATGGTAACGTTCAGGTCTCCTTCGGGCTTCCTTATGGCTATTATGGTAACCTTCAAGCTTCTTCTAAGGTCTATGTCCTTTAGCTTCTTACCCACAAGGGGTGAACCGGGTTCAACTTTCAGCTCAAGTATGTCTATATCCGTCTCCTCTCCGAAGGCTATCCTGTCAAAGAGGTCCGATATGAAGGCGGAGCCTGTATGGAATATGTATGCGGAGAGCCGTGTGGCGAGGAGTTTATCGGGGACGAAGGCCTTGTTAGCCCCCAGTTCCTCCATCTTCTCCGCGGTCCCGTCGGTGGAGGCAAAGGAGTATATGTAGAAGTCTTCCTTTGAAGGCCTCAATAGCCTTGCAGTAACTATGACCGCTATGTTTCTCGCATCGTCCCTGAGGTTTACCACCATGCCCTTGGCTCTCTTTATCCCTGCGGACAGAAGGACCGAGCGTTTGTAGGGTTCTTCGGTTATGAAGAACTTTATGTTGTGCTCCTGCAGATACTTAAGAGCCTTCGGATCGTCTTCCACAACGACGAACTCTATCTTCCTCTTTTTAAGAGTCTTTGCAAGCCAGGCGGAGGTCTTATCGTATCCGCATACTATGAAGTGTCCCTCAAGCTCTTCAATGTCTTTGAGCATCTTTATAGCCCTGTAGAGGGTAATTATATCCTCCTTGAAAAAGAGCCTGACAATAACCGTTACCGAGGTGGTAAACACACCTATGCCCATAAGAGCCAGGAAGGAGGTAAATATTCTCCCGTATAGGGTATCGCTCCCGGCTACTACCTCACCGTAACCTATGGTGCCTATCGTGATTATCGTCATGTAGAAGGAGTTTATAAAGTCTCCTCCCGATAGGAGCATATAACCCAAGGTGCCCACCGTCAGGGCTGTGTGAAGCATCAGCAGAGGCAAGCGAAGCTCTTTAAGAGCTTCTATGAACCTCCTTTCGTAGATTTCTATTAACTTTGGTTCTCGCTTTTTCCTCAGTTTTCTCTTTATCTTCCTCTTAAGTTTTAGCCGAGGCATAACCTAACCAGAAATTTATAATAATCCATATATGAGGGTTAACGCAGTCGTCATAGACATTGAAGGAACTACCTCCGAAATAACTGACAAGCTGAACGAAGTCCTTGATACCATATACGAAGAAGGGGGAGAGGTGATAGATGTAAAGGTCACTCACGCACGGGAACACGGCATAGACGGTTTTACCGTTGTGTATACGGTAATTTACAGAAGCCAAAGGGAAATCCCGCAGGAGTAGGCATGCATAAAAATACCTTTCGGAGGTGTTCCCTTGGAGGAGATAAGGAGCGTGCGAAAGTATCTTAAAGAGATATTCGAGGAAATCAAACAAGAGCTCCAAGAAGACGAGTTCATAAGAAGCCTCGTAGGTAGCCCTGAAAACCTCTCGCACCTGATAAAACAGCAGGAGAAACTGATATCGGACTACATGGACAGCTGGGAACAGGAAGCTGTGGACTTCTCAAAGCGTTTTGAGGAGCTTTATTCATCGGTCAATGTGCCCTATACGGTTGTGGCGTGGAATATAGACAGGATAAAGAGCAAGATAATGGAAAAGCTCATAGAAGAAAACTACTCAAGGGACTTTGTGCTCAAGATGAAGGACTACCTTGAGACTCTGACAAACCAGATAGCCAAGATTTTCCTCAGAAAGGACGTAAGAACCCTGAGTAACTTCAAGAGCTCTTCCTTCTCGGACAGACTTCTGTATGCGGTGCACAGACAGTGGCTTGATGAAATGGTAAAGTGTGTGGAGGAGGATGACTTTTCCTCTTTCCCCCTAATATCCGCAGGCGAGTGTAAGTTTTCCGAGGTCTTGGAGTATCCAGAGTCGCTCTTTGTCTGTCTGGATGCCAACATGTGCACCTACGTGCATGACATCCACAAGCTGATTCACAATACCGCAAACACCTTCTACGTTTTCTACACAAAGGGAGCTTACTATCAGGCTTACCGTGTCTTTAAGGATATGGTAGAGCTAATAGCGAAGCTCTTTAAAACCTTGTCTGAGCTATACTTCCTGGCTTATTCGGACCAGGAATCAAACTTCTTCAGGCTCGCTCACGGGCTCTCCCTTCGGGATAGTTACAAGTATGTCTCTATGATAGACGTTGTCGGGCTAAAGGAAATCAACAGAAACTACGGAGAAAAGGTGGGGGATGAGGTGGTCCGGGAAGTAGAAAGAAGGCTCAGAAACATAGTTAAAGACGACCCGAAGCGAAGCCTCCTTATAAAGGGTTCTACCGCAGATTTCTTTATGCTGAACATGGGCTTTTCCGAAGAAGAGATTCAGGACTTGATGAATAGGATTTCCGAAGAGCTTCACTTCAATATCAAGGTAAACGGTAAAGATATAGCTGTTTTGGTTACAGTTTCTACACTTGAGATAGAACCTTTCGTAGAGCTTCCCGAGGCGGACCTCAGAGACATACTCTACTTCCTGAAGGAGGAGGCAAAAAGGTCCACCAGTCACACCAGCATGTCCATAGGCAAGGAAAAAAGGCAAGAGATTCTCAACTGGATAAACGAGAAATACAGGAACGTTGAAAAGGTAAAAAGCAAGATAGAGAATCAGGATATAGAGCTCGTTTTCCATCCTGTAGTTGAGGTTGCCAACATAAACAAGGTGGTAGGTGTGGAAGTCCTTGCAAGACTGAAGGATGGCAAGAAGCTTATACCCGCGGGAGTGTTCATAGACCTGATTTACGAGCTTAATCTTGTTGAAAAGCTGGATAGGGCAGTTCTTGACAAACTGGAAGAGTATGGTGACATGATAAGGGGGCTGGTGAACAACCTTTTTATAAACGTAAGCGCTCGCTCCCTGAACTCAAAAGCCTACGTGGAGAGACTCTGCTCATTTATAAGCGGTATGAAGGACTTCAGCATATCCCTGGAGCTCACAGAACAGCAACTCTTAGAGAACAAGGATGTGGTTGTCAGGGTGTCCCGTCACAGCCATGTTTCCATAGCGGTGGATGACTTCGGAACGGGCTACTCGTCCCTGAAGTTAGTTGCGGACCTCACAGACAGAGGCCTTCTCAAGTTCCTTAAGGTTGATGGCTCTCTCGTTCGGGACGTGCTCAAGTCCCACGCCATATGGAAGGTTGTGGACATTATATCCACTCTCAGTAAGCGCCTTGAGCTAAGAACGGTTGCGGAGTTTATAGAGTCTCCCGAAGAGCTTACGGTAGTAAAGTCCATGGGCATTGATTACTGTCAGGGCTACTATATAGCAAAGCCCATGACCATTGAGGAGCTTCTGGTATGGGTAAAGTCCTTAGGCTGAGGGTGAGGGTAAAACCGAGCTCCAAGCGAGAAGGCGTGCGCAGGCTGGATGAGGAGAGTCTTGAAGTCAGGGTCGGTGCTCCGCCGGAAAAGGGCAGGGCGAACGAAAGATTGATAGAGCTTGTGTCCGAATACTACGGTGTGCGAAAGTCTGACGTCCGTATATTGAAAGGTGCTAGCTCAAGGGATAAGCTCTTGGAGGTCCTGCTTCGCTAAAATAGTCTAAGAATGAAAAGCCTTATATCCACACGTGACCTGAGTTTGGACCAGCTTGAAGAGATTTTAACGCTAACTCAGGAGCTAAAGAGAGGCAAAAGGCTTTCCTGTGAGGGGGACGTAGCTCTGCTGTTTTTGGAGCCTTCAACAAGGACACGCATATCCTTTGAGAAAGCCTGCAAAAGCCTGGGTCTTAACACCTACGTTGTCTCCGCCTCTAACAGTTCCCTCACCAAAGGAGAGAGCTTCTTTGATACCCTCAAGACCTTTGAGGCTCTTGGATTTAAAGGGGTTGTTTTCAGGGTTCCCTTTGTGTTCTATCCCTATCGGGAAGTGGTGGATAGTCTTAAGCTTTCATTGATAAACGCAGGGGACGGGACGCATCAGCACCCCACACAGGGTCTGATAGATGTATTTACTCTAAGAGAAGAGTTTAAAACCCTTGAGGGTCTTAAGGTCCTATACGTTGGAGATATACTCCACAGCAGGGTGTTTCGCTCCGGGATGGCTTTGCTAAATATGATGGGGGCGGAGGTGTCCCTTTGCGGACCCGCACCGTTGATTCCGAGGGATAGCTCTTGTCTGGGAGTGAGCAGAGTATTCAGCGACCTTGATGAGGCTCTTGAGTGGGCGGATGCGGTCATATGGCTCAGGCTTCAGAAAGAGAGGCAGGCTCAGAACTTTGTTCCTTCAGAGAGGAGCTACTTTGAGCAGTTTGGTCTGACCCACGAAAGGCACAAAAAGCTCAGGGGCAAGTTCCTGCATCCGGGACCGGTTAACAGGGAAGTGGACATAGCGGGCGAGCTAATCTACTCGGAGAAGTCTCTAATCCAGAAGCAGGTTGAGAACGGTCTGTGGGTCAGAAGTGCAGTGCTGAGGTGGTGCCTTGAATGAGGGTAGGCATCGGTTTTGATTCCCACGAGTTTGAGAAGGGCAAGCCCCTCTACCTTGGCGGTGTAAGGATAGACTTCCCGAAGGGCTTTAAAGGTCACTCCGACGGGGATGTTCTTCTTCATGCTATTACCGACGCTATACTGGGTGCTTTGGGTGAGCCGGATATAGGAGAGATCTTTAGCGACCGGGATGAAAGGTGGAAGGGGGCAAACTCTTCCCTGTTCCTGGAAAAGGCGCTTTCTCGTATGCGGGAGAGAGGCTACAGCATAGTAAACCTTGACTGCGTGGTAGTAACGGACGAGCCGAAGATATCCCCTATTAAAGAAGCCATAAAGGATAACCTATCAAGACTCTTAGGAATACCCTCCGGAGCGGTTTCCCTAAAGGGGAAGAGGAAGGAAGGCTCCTTCTGCGGAGACGGAATAGCCTGTATGTGCGTTGTGCTTCTGGAGAGAAGGAGTGAAGATTAACCTGGTCCTGTCGGGCGGTGCTGCGAGGGGCATAGCTCACATCGGCGTTATAAAAGCTCTTGAGGAGCTGGGCTTTGAAATCAAGGCTCTCTCTGGCTCAAGTGCGGGAGCAATAGTAGCGGTATTTTACGCCTACGGTTACTCTCCCGAGGAGATGCTCAACATGGTCAAAGAGACCCGCTGGCTTTCTCTATTTAGGCCAAAGATACCGCGTAGCGGTCTTTTCTCTCTAAAGAAGTCTGAAAGCTATCTGAGGAAGTTTATAAAGGTTGACAGACTGGAAGAGCTATCCAAGAGGGTGTTTATCTGCGTAACGGACCTCCTTTCCGCCAAGCCCCTTTACCTGAACAAGGGCGAGCTCGTTCCTATACTCTTAGGAAGCTGTGCACTGCCGGGAATATTCGAGCCTGTTCCGTATAAAAAGTTCGTGTTTGTGGATGGGGGAGTTATGAACAACCTGCCGGTGGAACCCTTCGAAAGGTATAAGACTCCGAAGGTAGGTGTGGACGTAAACCCGGTTGAGAGGATAGAAAGTCCGGGAGGTATAGTTAACGTCCTTCTGAGAAGCTTCTTTCTTGCGGTGAGGTCAAACGTGGACAAGAGGAAAGAGCTGTGCGATGTCATCATAACACCGGACATAGTTCGGTTCTCGCCCCTTGATGTGAGAAAAGCTCAGGAGTTATACACTCTTGGATACAGAAAAACCCTTGAAA
>CAYSNS010000052.1:0-6879 GCA_964432395.1 uncultured Aquifex sp.
TACGAAAAGGAAGCGAGAGCACTTCTGAACGGTGAAACTCCTTTTCCTTATTTAAGAGAGGATATTTTCTTTGATACGCTTCTTCACTATCCGCTTCTCATACTTGCTGGTAGCGGTGAGGAGCTCTATATCCTGAAACAGCTCGCAGAAACGATAGGTTTCAAAGTAAGAATACATCTGCCAAGTGAAAAGTTCTCTATACCCAATGGAAGTTTTGTTGTAATAGCGGGACATAATCTCAAGGCGGATAGGTCCCTTCTAAAAAGGGCTCTTGCATCAGGAGCGAGGTATATAGGAGTTATAAGCTCCTTCAAGAGGTTCTTGAGATTCGCGGATGGATTACCTGTTGATGATAGGGTCTTTTGTCCAGCAGGGCTTGACATAGGCAATCTAACCTCTGAGGAGGTCGCTTTGAGTGTGCTTTCTGAAATTATGAAGGTATACAGAAACAGAAGCGGTTTGAGCTTAAGAGAAATCAAAAGGAAGGAGGTTGTCAAGCATGGAACTTAAGGTAAGAGAAGAATTTTCTGTTAAGACTCCCTATGAGAGAGCTTGGGAGTTCTTCTCAAAGCCAGACCTCATGCTCGGGTGTATTCCGGGAGCTAAAGTGAAGGAGATCAAGGAGGATGGAAGCTTCAGCGCTGAGGTGAAGGTCAAGCTGGGTGCTATCACCCTGAATTTTACAGGAAATATGAAGTACGAAGAGCTAAATAAGGATCAGGGGAAGATGGTATTGACAGGTGAGGGTAAAGAAAAAGGAGGTGCGGGAAGAGCCAAAGCAAGGATAGAAAGTAATCTTATACGGGAAGAGGATTCTGTAAAAGTTGAAGTTCTTGCAACTGTGGATATCACGGGCAGGATCCTGCAGTATGGAAGGGGAATGTTTGAGCAAGTGGCGAAAGAATATTTCGCCCAGTTTTCCGAATGTGCGAGCAAGTATCTGGAGCAGTTTCAGGAGGAAGTTACAGAAAAAAAAATTGTTGATGAGGTGAAACCTCCACAGGCCAAAGAGGTCAATATGATAGTACTTATATTCAAAGCTTTCCTATCCTGGATAGGTTCTATCTTTAAGAGGGGTTAGTATATGGTCATCAGAGATGTTAACTTTGGTAGTTTCCTATTCGCGAGCCTCATAGCGGGTTACGTTCTGGCTCTGGTGGATTACATCTTCCAGGGTTGGTTCGGACTCTTCGGGCTATTTCATCACAAAGGCTCACCCATCGGATTAGGTAATCCCTACTGGACATTGAGGCATGAGATCCAATCCGTAATATTCTCAATTCCTTATGCTACTTTCTTCACGTATCGTGTCAGGTTTATCAAAAGCCGTACCTTGAAGGGAGCCCTTTATGGGTTCTTCTTCTTTATACTGACCCGTATAGTCGGCTTTCTGGGTGTTTTAGGGGATGCTCCGTGGCTAACAAGGTTTATGGATAAACCTGTTGAGGCTCACATTTCATCCCTTATACTTCATGTGATCTGGGGTGCAGTTCTTGGCTACCTTTACGTTTCCCCTGAGGAGAAAAATGATAGAACTACTTAACAGCCTTCTTTTTAATTATTTTTCCCGAGTAAGGTTTTCCTACCAGCTTTCCTGTGAGTTTTATATTATTTAAAATGTCCTCATCGTTCACATTATCTTCAGCCAGCACGATGAGCACTGTTCTATTCTCTTCAAAGTTTATATCTGCAAACTTTATCTCTTTTATACCTTTCACCTTCTGGAGTCCTTTTTTAACCGCTATGGGGCAGGTTTCACAGTCTGTTCCATAAACCTCAACTATAAAAATGTTATCTGCGAATATAACTTGAACAGAAAGAAGTATAGCGCTGATAACCAATTTAGCTCTCATGAGTACACCCTGGCAACAATGTGTGGATAAAATGTAGCGATAATGAGCAAGATCAAGGATGCTATTGTGAGTACCTTTGCTACTTTATTGAACAACCTTGGCTCCTCACAAGCGCACTCTACTGTGCCTTTAGTGAAAAACCTTCTTTTTAGAAAAAGTTTATACACAGCGTAGGCTACGGAAGCATAACCTATACCAAGAAATATAGGACGATAAAGTTCCAATGTGGATCCAACACTTCCCAACCAGCTGATAGATACACCCCCTATGACGAACAGAGTTGGTGCTATACAGCAGGAGGCTGCAAGCAATCCACTAACAAAACCCAGCAAACCGAGTACAGCTTCCCTCATGGCAGCTCCACTATATCTTCACCCTTGTAATAGAATAGGGCTTTCTTTATCCATCGTCCGTTTTTAAATACGGGGACTTTGTGTACCTTGACATCAACAACCTGAAGCTTAAGTGATCCATCTTTACCTGTATTCTTAAGAAATATGTCTATATCGTAAAGTCTACCTCCGGGACCTTCAATGGGACGGAAATCCCCGCAGGCGAAGTAAAGACCTTTCTTAGGAAACTTCCTGACCGGGTCATGAATTGCCACAAGCTCTAAACTCACAGTTTTACCTGTAACAGGGTCTTTTATTCTAAAGGCTCCTTCCTCTTTGATCTTTTTAGCAACATATTCATTTATAGCAGCTTTAACTGCCCATGCCCTCCAGTCTCCCCTTGCAAAAGGCTCTCCACCATGTTCACCAGAGGATTGCTTCCACCACCACGGGAGAGGAGAAACTGTCGTCATGAACCATTCTCCGGCTATCTTCTCAGGGTATTTATGAACCCTAACATCTACAACAACCAGTTTACCCCCATCCTTTTTAATCCAGAAATCAATGTCATACTTCTTTTGTTTGTTTCCTTTCTCATGGAAGTAAACATCTATGAAGTATCCATAACCGTGTATCCTCCGGTAAAGGCTCCTCGGACCTATATAAACAAGTTCAACCTTCTTTCCCGTCACCGGATGTCTTATTATAAAGACACCGTTTACAGACCTCTCTTTAACATAGTTATCTACTAACTCAAATATATCTTCCTTAGAGACACCTTCATTCTGCATACCTATAGCTACGTAAGACAAAAACGCTGTGATGGCCATCATCAGGCTTACGATCCTTGTCATAGTTTAATATATTAGGGCGGTGAAAATGGAAAGCACATGATTATTATCATTTGCTTTGTCCAACAAGGCCCGGAATGGAATAATAACCCATGAAGAAGGATTGGAAGGAATACAACGACCAGCCGATCAAGAGAGGAGAACCCCTCATTAGCCCAGAAGTCTTGGGCTTTGAAGAAAAACACACGCAGGAGAAGAAAAGAGGCAGACCATAAGTTAATAAAATTATAATATTCAGATTTCTTTAAATAAGAAATCATTATAAATCATTAAAGTAATTGGAATATTTTTAGAAAGATTTATCCTTTAAAATATCCTGCGAGAATAACTGCAGGAGGTAATGGGTATGAGAGGAATGGCGAAACTTTTGGGGTTTGCCTTGCTCGCAGCTCCTCTGGCTTCTCAGGCTGTTGAGATCCAAGTCAACGAAAACGTGAAGTTGAACTTCGGAGCCTGGCTGAAGGTGTGGGGTGGTTATATTGATAAGGGCTCAAGTGCTGCAGTTACCCAGGACTCAAACAATACAGAAACGAGCACGAACATCAACCTCATATATCCAGCGTGGTGGTTCGGTGGGAAGGTCTCCGACAGCATGGACTTTACCCTGGTCTGGATAGCTCCGGGTGTAGTGAGTGGGAATGATGTCCTTGGTACAGGACTGACACTGATAGATGGCTTTGTGGACTTCAACCTTGCGGATGAGTTCAAGATAACAGCTGGTCAATTCAGAGCTCCTTTTACAAGGCTCCATGTAACGAACGAAGGCACATACGTCACCGAGACCGGTCCCATATACAGAGGTTTTGCTCAGGGACTATCTGTAAGTCCTGCATATAGGGATAAGGGTGTAGCTTTGTGGGGAAATATAGCCGGGGGGATGTTGCAGTACAGGCTTGGGGTCTTTGACGGCAGGTATAACATGGGAGAATGTGTAGATCTTAATAGTAATGGACAATGTGATTCAAACGAAAAATACACAAAAGACAACTTAGCTTACGTGGTCCGTGTCCAGTTCACGCCTACCATGGCAGGTTTTGACCCGGAGGAAGGCTGGGTCTTCAACGAAACTTATCTGGGAAAGAAGAACATCCTCACAGTGGGAGCCAGCTTTGCATCTCAGAAGTGGGAAAGAAACGATGCTTCTGATACCGCCACGATGTGGGATGTGGACGTAAATTATGAACAAAAGTTCGGGACTATTGTTCCCAACCTCGGCGGCGGCTATATAGAAACAAGGAAGTTTGATAACCAAAATGATACCAAGTACTTATATGCTAACGCACAGCTTCTTTACGATATGAGGGTTGGTCCCGGAAAGCCGGCTATCGGACTGAGGTTTGAGCGGGAAAAACCCAAAGGCGCAAGTTCCACAAACAGGTATCAGGTGTGGCTCAACTACTATCTGAAGGGTCACTCTGCAAAGGTCATGGCTGGTGTGGACAACCTAAAACCGGGTGGGGGTAGCAGTGCAACAAACGTGCAGGTAGCAGCGCAGGTGATCTTCTGAAAAATCTATTTCTCTGCTGCTGCACCCAGTGTGGGGAGGGGTCCCTCCTTTTTTTAATTATGATATCTTCTTATAGTTAGGAGGGCAAGTCCATAGCTCAGCCTTGAGGTTCAAGGGAAGCAATAAGGCAATGATACCATAGACTTTTAAAACTTGTAGAGGGCTTATCTTGACATGGTCAGAATTTCAGCCAGTATAATTTTAGAATGGGTATGTTAACAACACTTGACAGGTCGTCTTTCGACCTATTAGTTAAGGAAGGGAAGTCTTTCATAGTTTATGTAAATCAGCGGAGGGATAATAATTACTTTCGCATTCGTTCTGTAGCTGAACAGAACATATTAATTCTCTTTTGTTGTCCTAAGGAATGTCCATCGGTTCTGCAATATGTATCACACGACGAGATTCCCGCAGTCCTTTTCTTCCTTAGGGGAATATTCCTCGACAAATTCTCCCTATGCAAAGAGATAACATGTATGTGCACTATTATAGAAAGATTTGTAAAACTGTCAGAGAAATTAGAAAAATTTCTTTTAAACATATGTATTTATCAGAGAAGAAGATCAACTATAGAAAAGATTATCAGAGAGCTCTATTGGCTGGAGGTAAGAAGTGGAGAGAAAATTTGATGTTGTAGTTATAGGGAGTGGACCCGGAGGTTACAAGGCTTCAAAACTTCTTATTGAGAGAGGTTACAAAGTGTGTCTTGTAGAGAGGGCTGCCTTTGGAGGGACATGCTTAAACGCGGGCTGTATTCCAAAGGATATCCTTTATAACATAGCTATTAGCTTGACAAGATTAAAACAACTCTTTGGAAAGGAGATCTCCATTAGCTGGGAAGATTCGGTGAGGACAGCTCAGGAAAGGGTTGTACGTTTGAGGGAATCAGCAAAGGAATACCTTCAAGGGAAGGGCCTTGAGGTAGTACATGGGGATGGGGAACTTGTAGATGAAAAGGTTGTAAAGGTTAGAAATATGAAATTGATAGGAGACTATATAATCCTTGCCTGCGGTTCAAGACAAAAAGAAGATGGAGTATCTCCAGAAGATCTATTGACCGGGAAAGTGAAACCAGGGAAAAAAGTCCTTATCAAAGGTGAAGGACCTTCTGCCTGCGAGCTTGCCTATTTACTTCATACTTTTGGGATAAAGGTCAGTCTGGCAATAAAAGACAGACTGCTTTCTCCTTTTTATCAAGTTCCAGAATTTTTCTCTGCAAAGCTTGAAGCCTTGTTTGAGGATCTTGGAATTGAAATAGTGGACAGAGATGTTGATGCTGATGTTGATACTGTAGTCACTGCAACGGGAAGGATACCAAACTTTTGCCAGGAAATGTTCCCTTTTATAAGGACTCGTTCTGATGGATTCATTGATACTGATCCTTACCTTGAAACCAGTATGCCAGGTGTTTATGCTGTGGGAGACGTTGTTCCTCCCATGGGAGCAGGCTTTGCTTTTGAGAAAGCTAAGGTAGCTGTCCACAACATAACTTACGGAAAGTCTCTAAGATTTGATCCTTCAAAAGTTCCCGTAGTTGTGGCATCAGCTTACGAAATAGGCTTTGTTGGTAACTTGCAGGAAGCTGTGAGGATTGAACACAAAGCTATGACTTTGAATTCAAAGAATTTTGTGAATCATACAAGCGGTATACTTAGGATAGGTTATAATAAGGATGATATGCCGGTCTTCCTATGCGGAATAGGACATGGTATGTATGAAATACTAAATACTTTTTCTGCTTTTCTTGGTGGATCTTTCTCCCATCCGTCCTACGCAGAGATAATAGAAGAATTTACAGGATATTTATCTTCTGTAAGGAGGTTTTGATATGAAAGATATTCAGAAAGATGCGATAGCAAAGGTTAGGATTTACCTGCACAATGAGGGGATCATTCTTCCCAAGAAACCGATAAAGGAGTTCTATTCACAGATATTTAAGCTTTCAGGCTTTGGTATAAGTGGAATACTTAACTTTTCAGGAAAAAAAGCGGGAGCTATAGGGGCCCAGATAATACGTAGTATGGTAGAGGATGAATCAGAGCTTAAGAGCTTGGAGATAGTGCTCAGCTACCTCAAAGTATTCCTTGAGGAAACAAACATATGCAAACTGGAGAGTTGGAAGATAAAAGACGAAGAAATAAACTTTAGTGTGAGCGAATCTATATTTTCAGAGGCTGTCGGAAAAAGTAAAAAGCCTGTTTGCATACCCCTGAGCGGTGCCATTGGAGGTTTACTTGAAGAGCTGACCGGAACTAAATGGGAGTGCAAGGAAATAAAGTGCAGATCTCAAGGTGAGGAAATGTGTGAATTTCAGGTAAAGATCTCTAAGTAGTTTA
>CAYSNS010000053.1:0-6821 GCA_964432395.1 uncultured Aquifex sp.
CTCCAGAAAATGCGCGCTACACTTTGAGATAAGAACTAATAACGGTTCGGTTTTGAACCCTCTTGAATATATGGGAAAGAAGTAGTAGAATATCTGTTTTGCAAAGGAGAGAGAGATGAAAACATACAGGGTAAAGCCTAATGAGGTTGAAAGGAAGTGGTTCGTGGTAGACGCAGACGGGAAGGTCCTGGGCCGTCTTGCCACTGAGATAGCGAAGATTCTCAGAGGTAAACATAAGCCTTACTATCAGCCCGATGTGGACTGCGGGGATTTTGTGATAGTTATAAATGCGGATAAGGTGCGTGTAACCGGAAAGAAGAGCGAGCAAAAGAAATACTATAGACATTCTAACTATCCGGGTGGTCTTAAGGAGAGGACTCTGGGATGGATGCTTGAAAACAAGCCCGAAGAAGTGATAAGGCTTGCGGTCAAGAGAATGCTACCCAAAAACAGGCTTGGGCACAGAATGCTCAAAAAACTCAAGGTCTACAGAGGCAGTGAGCATCCCCACAAAGCGCAGAAGCCGGAAACCCTGGAGGTACAGATATGAAGCTTAAAGACTTTAGAGTAACCGCAGAAAGCTCTCACTACGGAACGGGCAGAAGGAAGGAGGCTATAGCTCGCGTCTGGATTCTAAAGGATAACACCGACAAATTTGTAGTTCGGGTTAAGGAAAATGGTAAAGAGTATAACCTTAGAGACTATGTCCAGAGAGAAACCCTATACCAAAAAATCATGCTTCCATTTAAAGTAACCGGAACGGAAGGAAAGTTCGGTATATTTGCAACAGTAGAAGGTGGTGGTATATCCGGTCAGGCGGAGGCTATAATGTATGGCGTTGCGAAGGCTCTTATAGACTACAACCCTGACTTCAGGTCAAGCCTGAAAAAGGCAGGACTCCTTACCAGGGATGCTCGTGAAAAAGAGAGGAAAAAATACGCACAGATGGGTGCAAGGGCTAAGTACAGGTGGAGCAAACGTTAAGTGTCTCAGTATTTGGTTCAACGGGTTATACAGCTTCTGAACTCTTAAGGGTTCTCTCGGGTCATCCCCATGTTAGGATAGTCAACCTAATATCCTCCTCAAATGCTGGCAGGAGGGTTTCAGAGGTATTGCCACCATTGTCCCCCATATTCGGAGACGAGCTTTTCTGTTCTGAACCCCGAGAAGACTACGAGCTTGCCTTCCTATGTCTACCCCATGAAGTTTCCATGGAACTGGTCCCTTCTCTCCTCCAGCAAGGTAAAAGGGTTATAGACCTTTCTGGTGCGTATCGCATACGGGAAGAGAGAGCTTACGAAGAGTTCTATGGCTTTGAGCATAAATACGTTCAGGTATTGAAAGAAGCGGTTTACGGACTTCCGGAGCTCTTCAGGCGGGATATAAGCTCCGCTAACCTCGTGGCTAACCCGGGATGTTATCCTACCGCTACGCTATTGGGAGCGTATCCCTTGCTTAGAGAAGTCAAAGTGAACGAGATTATAGTTCATGCGGTTTCTGGCGTGTCCGGAGCGGGCAGGAAGCCAAGACAGCACTTTCACTTCCCCGAGATGGATGATAACTTCTTCGTCTACTCCGTTGAGAAACACAGGCACACACCAGAGATAGAAGACGCCCTTCTAAGGAGCTTGGGGATAGAACTCAAGGTAAGATTCACACCCATGGTCGTCCCCTCCTCAAGGGGAATGGTAGCCACTTTGTATATAAAGGCTCCCAAGATTGACCTAAAAGAGCTGTATATTGAAACTTACCGTTTTGAGCCCTTTGTATTTGTGACGGATTCACCCCCGATGACGAAATGGGTATCGGGGACTAACAACTGCTATTTATATCCTACCTACGACGAGAGAACATCAACAGCGGTAATAGTATCGGTAATAGACAACTTGGGTAAGGGAGCTTCCCTGCAGGCTATTCAGAACATGAACATAATGTTCGGTTTTGAGGAAGAGCTATCACTACCCAAAATCCCAATTTTCCCATAATAAGATTCTTATATCCTTAAATTAGGATATTTTATCCGTATATAAGAAAGAATTAATAAAATCTTCAAAACCCTTCCTCTAAATTATTTACTTGCAATGCTCAGATTTGTGTTAGCTCTAATTATTGGGATATCAGCATTTTCTTATTCTCAATCCCAAGGCTGGGTATCAAGCTTTGAAGAGGGAATAAAGCTCGCCAAAAGCCAGGATAAGGAGCTTTTGATATACTTTTACGGAGAGCATTGTCCCTACTGCATACAGATGGAGGAGTTCGTCTTGGGAGACCCGCAAGTGGATAACTATATAAAGGAAAGGTTTGTGGTGGTAAGTTTAGATATAAAAAGTTCTCACGAACTGGATAGAAAGTTTGGTGTTATAGGAACTCCCTACTTCGTAATCTACGACCCAGAGCATGATAAGGTGCTAATGAAAATATTCGGAAGTAGGGAGAGGGAAGATTTTCTGAGTTTGCTAATCAAAGCTTGTAAAAAATCCAGCCTAAGGAGGTGTTAGGCATGATTACGAGGAGAGACCTCTTTAAGGTCGCAGGAGTGGGAGCGGTGGCACTTGCTGTAGCTCCCGGAGCACTGAGGACCTCTTTCGGAGCTCCCAAGAAGATTTCCCTCGAGGACGCCCTGAAGGAACATCTCGGGGTAGGGATGTCCGCACTCAAGGAGAGTAACCTCATACAGGTAAAGGCTCCTACCATAGCGGAATCAGGAGCAAACGTCCCCGTTCAGGTTAAGGCTAACATCCCAGTAGACCAGGTTCAGGCCCTCTACATATTTGCGGATGCGAACTTCAATCCTTGGGTAACTACGGTTGAGTTCTCACCTATGAACGGTGAAGTGTTCTTTGCAACCAGAATAAAGCTTGCAAAAACCTCTCCTGTCAGGGCTGTCATAAAGATGAAGGACGGAAGCCTATTGGCAGCCTCAAAGGAGGTAAAGGTAACGGTCGGCGGTTGCGGTTAATAAATTTCTTGTAAAAAAACCTAAAGGGAGGTAGAAGATGTCAAGACTGGGAAGAGCTATTGTGAGAGTGCCCAGGAAAATAAGCAAGGGGCAGACATTCAAGGTCCAGATGGTAATAACCCATCCTATGGAGACCGGCTTCAGGAAGGACAAAAAGACCGGTAAGGTTATACCCGCCCACTACATAACCAAGGTTGAGTTCCTCTTCAACGGTAAGAAAGTAACCACACTTCATACGGGAGCGGGTGTAAGTAAGAATCCTTACTTTGCCATAATGATGAAGGCTACAGAATCCGGAACCCTGACAATTAATTACGAAGATAACAAAGGAGGCAAGTGGTCCAAAGAGGTTAAGGTTAACGTAGCTTAATAAGGAGGGGTCGGTATGAAGAAGAGAACCCTTTTTGCCTCAGCTATACTTGCAGGAGGGGCGGTCTTAGGAACCGCGGCGGTAGCGCAGGAGCAACTTCCCACTCACCTTAAAGAGCTCCTTGAACTGGGGATGCATCCGGGTCACTCTTTCGTGGATGAAGGAAGGGAGATGTTCCACAAACCGGGTCCCAACGGCAAGTCCTGCGCATCGTGTCACGGACAGGACGGTAAAAAGCTTGAAGGCGTATATACTAAAATGCCCAGATACTACAAGGATATAGGTAAGGTCGCTGACATAGATACACGCATCCTGGCGTGCATGACAAAATACATGGGCTACGATAAGAAGGACAAAAAGTTCATGAAGAAGTTCAAAAAGTGGAGCGGGCCCTACAGGGTTCCCCTTGCTTCCTACGTAGCATCCCTTAGCAACGGGCAGACCATAAACGTCCAGCTAAACCATCCCGAAGAGAAAAGGCTGTATAAGCTTGGAGAGAAGCTCTGGTTCCAGAGGGTCGGTGCAAGGGACTTCTCCTGCGGTATATGTCATACCGTGCTGGCGGGTAAGAGAATAAGGCTTCAGGGGCTTCCCGACCCAGTCAAGCAAAAGGTCTACACTCACTGGCCCGCATACAGGTTCGGCTCTGACAGGATGTGGACCATGGAAGACAGGGTCAGATCTTGCTATAAAGCTTACTTTCTATATGTGAAGCAGTGGAACGAGAAAAAGGACTGGGTTAAGAAACCACCACCCTTCTCTGATTGGGTAATAGCCCTTGAGCTTTACATGAAGAAGGCAGCTAACGGTGCAACCGTAGAGGTTCCCGGACTCTTGAGGTAACATTAAGGAGGGGAAGATATGAAGAAGATTGCTCTTGTAGGTGTAGTTGCAGGACTGGGTCTTCTGGTAGCCTGTCAGCCGGCGGCACAGCAGGCAAAGGCGGAGGCCAAGAAGGAAGGAAGCACAGCCAAGAAGCTTTCCAAACACGAGAAGTTCAAGATTGCCTTGGCAAATCAGGACAAATTCCAGAAAGCTTGCTCCAATCCCACTCAGCTTGTTCCTGAGGGCATAGACATAGAAACCTTCAAGAAAGAGATGCTAAAAACCGTAAAGTTTCCGGAGGGTGGAGTTGTAGGCAAAAACGTAGCCAGAGGTGAAAAGCTCTTCGGAGACCCCAAGAAAGGTGGAAAGAGCAGAAGAGGAAACTGCTACGCCTGCCACTGTGGTGACCCCAACATAATAGCTTGCGGTAATATAGGGCCTTCCCTAAGAGGTTATGGAAAGCGTGGTATAGATCCCAAGGACACCTACATAAGGATATACAACTCCTGGGCTGTAAACCCCTGCTCGGTCATGCCTAGGCTCGGATACCACGGAGTTCTTAAGCCTGAAGAGATAGCGGACATAGTTGCCTACATGCACGACCCTAACTCTCCGCTCAACAAGTAAACTCCTTCTCGGGGGGACCTCCCCCCCTCACATTGGGATATATTTATTAAGATGTGTAATTTTTTTTATGTTTATTTAGGAGGTAACGGCAGATGCACCTAACGCGTAGAGACTTTCTTGAGCTTGCAATAGTTACAGGTGCCTTCATGAGCACCAACCCTGTTAGCGCTCTCGCTAAGATGACCTATGACGACATAATGAGCTTCAAGCCAGTGGGCAATGTAACGCTCCTGTTCACAACTGACATGCACGCACACCTTGACCCTCTATACTTTGCTGAACCTATGAACCTTGTCGCTCCCAAGAAGCTGATGGGAACGCCGGGCTATATAACCGGTATGGACTTTCTCAAGTATTACAAGATATCTCCTGGGACACTGGAAGCCTACTTTACCAGCTGTGTGGAGTTCCCCAAGCTTGCCCAGAAGTTCGGTAAGATGGGTGGAGCGGCACACATAACCACCATAATCAAGCATGTTATAGCGGAAAGGGGAAAGGATAAGGTCCTTGTAATGGATGGTGGAGATACATGGACGACGACAGCTATAGGGACGTTCACGGAAGGCAAGTCCGTGGTTGAGTGGATGAACTACACGGGCTACGACCTCTTCGTAGCTCACTGGGATTTTACCTTCGGCAAAGAGATATTCCAGCAGAGGATTGCGGACCTTGAAAAGGGAGGATGTGAGTTCATATCCCACAACATAGTTGATGAGCTGTGGGGCGAACTTGTGTTTAAACCCTATACAATAAAAGAAGTAGGAGGGGCCAAGCTCGGTATAATAGGAAGCTCGTTCCCCTTCACGCCTCTTGCTAACCCCAGACAGTTCGTAGAAGGCTGGAGCTTCGGGATAAGGGAAGACCAGCTTCAGCAGTTTGTAAACGAACTCAGGGAGAAACACAAGGTCGATGCGGTTATATTCCTCACTCATAACGGCTTCCCCCTTGACCAGAAGATAGCTCAAGTTGTGGAAGGTATAGACGTAATAATTTCTGGTCATACCCACGACGTAACTCCCAAAGCTATAAAGGTAGGAAAGACCATAGTGGTAATAGCAGGCTCTCATGGAAAGTTTGTGGGAAGGCTTGACCTTGATATAAAGAATGGAAAGATAAGGGACTACAGGTTTAAGCTCTACCCGGTAGCCTCCAATCTCGTCCCTGCGGACAAGGGTGCTCAAAAGATAGTTGACAGGTGGAAAAAGGATGTATCGAAAACACACAAGCTTGAGGAAGAGATAGGCGTTGCGGAGGTTACCCTTTATAAGAGGGATACCTTCTTCTCTACCTGGGATTGGCTTGTCGGAGAAGCTATAAACGACTACTTTGGCGGTGAGCTTGATGTTGTTGCCTCTCCCGGATACAGGTGGGGAACGGTAGTCCTTCCGGGACAGAAGATAACCAGAGACCACGTCTATGACTACACAGCTATAACCTATCCCAACGTTTACGTCCTTAAAAGAACGGGCAAACAGCTCCTTGAGGTATGGGAGGATGTGGCGGACAACGTCTTTAACCCAGACCCCTTCTATCAGCAGGGTGGAGACATGACGAGGCTCTGGAACGTTGAGTATGAGATAGAAATAAACGGACCCCAGTACAAGAGAATAAAGAGCGTGCGCATAGGCGGAAAACCCCTTAAGGAAAACAAGGAATACATGATGGCTGTTTACGGAGGACCACCGCCACCCGAGGACGCAATACATCCCGACTACAAGCCTGTTCCCGTTTACGATATACTCATAGACTACATAAAGAAGAAAAAGAACATCAAAGTAAGGACAAAGCCTAACGTAAAGGTCCTCGACGCTCCATACAAAACTTACGACCAGTGTTTCGGAACATGAGGGCTATACTGTTTCTACTGGGCGGTCTTTTGGCCGTCCTTGCCTTTATGCTTTATGTGAGAACTCAACTGCTTACACCCGAGAATATGTTCTTCTTCACCCTTGAAGTAAGGGAGAAGTCCCACCAGCAGGTTGTCAATGAGCTCGTAAACAAATTGAACGAAAAAGGCCTAAAGGTTATAAGGACACTTCC
>CAYSNS010000054.1:0-6752 GCA_964432395.1 uncultured Aquifex sp.
ATACGAAAGGGAAAACTCCAAAAAAACCTTCAGTGGAACACGAGAACTCAGACAAAGCTTTGAAGAGCGAACTCATAACTTCTTCTGAAAAAAAGGGTAAAGAAGTTAAAAACTCTAAGTTGCACCCTAAAACCAGCGAAAGAATAGGTCCATACCGAAAGAAAGCTCCCGTAGAAGTAAAAGAAGACAGGGAACCTACCTATATCCAACCTCAGCATAATCCGAAACCCGCCAAGTCAAGCTTTTACAAAACTCCCGACCCCAAAATACCCGTGCCCATGCAGGCCCAAAACATGGAGAGGGTAAAAACTCAAAAATCGGAACCTATCCATAAGGAGGTTTACTCCCCAAGAAAAGAACAAAGCGTAGACGTTTCGGACAGACCTCCAAGCTCCCCGAAAGCTATACACCTTCCCATAAGTGCCAAAAGGGAAGATAAAGGTGCCCCTGCAAATACCATAGATACATCTCAACGTGATAGGAAGGGTGAGAAATTTGCAGATGAAATCCCCTCATCTAACAGCAATACCCAGAGTGAGACCATATTCCGCTCGGAGCCAGATAGGAAATCTTTAGCAAGCGATAAACCTTTCTCAAGCAATCCTCCCGCAGGACAAAAGGACAAAGGAGCTTCCATACCCGCAGGCAAGGGTCCGGAGGTGGTAAACCAGCTCATCCCAGATAGAGCAGGAGAAAGAGAGGAGATTTCCAAGGCGCCTGTAGAGCATGAGAGGGTAATCTATCAGGAAAGCGGTTCCACACAGAAGCCAGAGATTAAGCACATTCATATAAGGCTTGAAGACACCCACATGAGATTCAGGCTACAAAACATCAACTTGCAGGTTAATATAAAGCTAAAGGAAGAGGTCAATAACACGTTAACTTACATGGACATACAACGTCTAAGCAAAAGTCTCGAGAGCCTGGGCCTATCTCTGGAAAGTTTTAAGCTTAACGGTATTGAACTCGCAGGAAGAAACAACAGAAACATAAAGAGGGATGAGAAGGAGCGTTTTAATATAAGGAGTAAGGATGAAGCTCCCGAGAAGGTTTCTGATAGCTCTCTTGGTGGTTTTAATCTCAACCTACTCCTTTAATGCCCAGCAAACGGGAGACCCTGCTCTTTCGGAGAGCTACTTCCGTAAAGGGGTGCGGAGCTTGCAGGTTTTGAACTATGTCGATGCCCTTTACTACTTCTCTCAAGCTTATAGGGCAAGTCCCAACTCTTACTATGGAGAACTGTCGTATCTATACCTTGGCAAGAGTTATGCCCTTTACTCTTACGTCTACGGTAGCAGGGAGGGCATATTTGCTTCCATAGGCTTCCTAAACCAGTATCCTTTCCATTACAAAGTGCCTCGATTCGTCCACACGCAGAGAGAGTTTGTAGGAGACTCCTACCTCCTGCTTCAATGGTATGGAACCGCAAAGAACATATATGCAAATCTCTACGGAGAAACGGAAAGGGTGGAGTACATGATAAAGTTCGGTTATGCCTCTTCCCTCGAGGGTAGCATAGAAGGCTACAACTATCTGAATAAGCTAAACCAACAAGGTGTTCCCCGAGATTACCTTGACCTTTACTACATGACTATGGGATTCTATAACTTTAATCTCGGTAAGCATTCTCTAACTGTAGGGTACCTGTCCTACGCTATGAACGTTAACTCTCACCTTAGACAAGACCCGCACCTGCTTTTTAGGTTAGGTGTCTCCTACTACAAGCTCGGAGACTGGAGGAAAGCTCTCCTATACCTTGAACTCACTGCAAGGAAGGACCCGTTAGGTGTGTACAAGGAAAAAAACAACTTCTATCTGGCAACTATCAACTTGGAAACCCGCAATTTCAGGGAAGCCTTTACGAACGTAAAAACCCTTACAGAAGGGGATAAGCTCTTTTACAATAAATTGGCCCAAATACTCTACTCGTCACTATGGTTCTACGAAGAGTTTCTCAAAGTCTACGGTGACAAGCTTGGAGACTACCGAGCAAATCTTATTAAGCTTGCATGGCTCAACATTGAAGACTCTTACGGAGACTTTCCCACTCTGGGTATATACTATTTCTTCCTTAAAGAAAGGGTGCTGTCTGAAGAAGAAAAAGAGCTTCTTAGCCTGAAAAAGCTATCTCTAAACAGCTTCCTTCACGAAAGCGAGCTTTTTACGTTTGATAAATACGTTTCCCGCTTAAACGAGACTCTGAAAGAGCTATCGCCCTTTTCGAAAGAAGATGCTAAATTTCTAAGCTACGTTTACGGCATCAACGAGTCCAACTACCTTAAGCTATTTGGGAACCCAAAGGGTATAGAGATGCTCGCCCGCTCCTTAGTCTTTTTGGGAAGCCCCCGCTCTGAGGAAGTTATTTCCCTGCTCAAGGACACAACTCTCAGAGATTTCCTCACAGCTAAGCTCCTTCTGCTGAAGGGTGATGTTGAGAAATCTACCAAGCTCCTGGAGGGCAGTCTGGAAAAGCTAAAGGGAGACGATAGAAGAGAAGCCCAGCTATTGCTGTCCTACCTGAAAGGAGACATCAAACTTCTCGAGGAAGTAGCTTCAAGCGTAGACTTTAAGAAAGAGCGCTTCCTTCACTACGCACCTACAGTATTTCTAAGGCTGGCGGACGGGTTCTTTGATATGGGGAACTTGAAAAAGTCCCTGGAGTATTACCGCAAGGTGGTTGAGCTAAAAGGAACGGATGAGGATTACTGGTGGGCGCTGTTCAGGATAGCCTACATAAGTGAAAAGCTTGGGGATTCGGAAACCCTGAAATGGGTTGTAAAGCAAGCGGAGGAAAGCGATAATATATGGAGTAGGAGTATTCGCACTCTCTGGGAGGGCTAAGCTTGGATTTATTCAAGGGAGTAAGGAAAGTAGAGCCTCTGTTGGACTTCACCTGGAAGAGGCATAAGGTAATAGTTAGCAACATAGCCAATGCGGACACACCCAACTACAGAGTGAAAGACCTGACCTTTAGAAGAGAGCTCCATTCGCTCAAGTTAAAGACCACCAGAGAAAAGCATATCCAACCTACTGGAAGCTCCGCTTTCAAGGTGATTGAGCTGAGAAAACCGCTTATAGGAAAGGATAGAAACAACGTCAGTATTGAGGAAGAGATGGCAAAGTTAACTCAGAACCGACTCGCTTACGAAGTGTATATGAGGATGGTTACCGGAAGCATAGAAAAGCTTAACAACGTAATAAGAGGTGGAAGGAGATGAACGACCTTTTTAGGACCTTTGAGATAAGTGCTTCGGGCATGTATGCCCAGAGAATCAGGATGAACACAATAGCTTCCAACCTTGCTAACTATGAGTCTTACAAGGCAACGGGGGAACCCTTCAGAAAACTTGAGGTTGTATTTAGAGCTGTTTATGACCCACAACGACTAAAGAAAGGAGAAATACCCGTTGAGGTCAAGGCTATAAGAGAGTCCGATTCTCCTTTTAAGGTGGTGTTTGACCCCGATAATCCCAGAGCGGACGAGAACGGATACGTTACGCTCCCCAACGTTGAGCTCGTGAAGGAGATGGCTGATATGATTTCCGCAATAAGAAGTTACGAAGCCAATCTGAACGCCTTTAACCTCACAAAAGAGATGGCAAACAGGACCTTAGAGCTATGGAGATAGAGGGAATCAATTTCAGGCTTTTTGAGAGTTTCCTCAAGGAAAAGGGAAAAAAAGCGGACAACCCGCAGGATTTTACCAAAGTTTTAAAGGAGTTTTTAGAGTGGGTAAACGCCCAGCAGGCTACAGCTAAGAGTATAAAGGAGTCCGTTCTTAGAGGGGAGGACATACCCCTGCACAGGATGATAGTTGAGTTTGAAAAGGCGGGGGTAGCCCTGAACCTATTTATAGAGGTCAGAAACAGGCTTTTGGAAGGATACCAGGAACTGTTGAGAATGCAGGTATAGTATGGCTAACCTGGATGAGTCCCTAAAGAATCTGTGGAATCGCTTCTCTTCGCTACCTCTTTATCAAAGATTGATTATAGCAGGCCTTCCCGTTTTGGTTCTGTCACTCATAATAACAGCGCTTATCTACTCTATGAAGCCCGAGTATGCGGTGTTGTATGGGAATTTGAATCCGGAGGATATGAACACAATCCTGACCGAGCTTGACAAGGAAGGCATAAAGTATAAGATTGCACCCGATGGAAGAACGATACTTGTTCCTGAAGACAAAGTCAGGGACATAAGGCTCAAGCTCGCCGCTAAAGGTATACCCAACAAGGGGGTCATAGGCTACGAACTCTTTGACAAAAGCTCTATCGGTATATCCGAGTTCCAGCAGAGGGTGAACTTCAAGAGAGCCATTGAAGGAGAGCTTGTGAGAACAATCTTGAGATTTGAAAACATAGAAGATGCCCGTGTTCACATAGCGCTCCCCGAGAGGTCAATCTTTATAAGGGATGAAAAAGAGCCGAGTGCTTCTGTTTTCATAAAGCTCAAACCGGGAGCAAGTATATCTCCAGAACAGGTAAAAGCCATAAGAAACCTTGTGTCTGCAAGTGTTGAGAACCTAAAACCTGAGAGGGTAGTGGTAATAGACAACAAGGGCAGAAACCTGACTGCCATGCTGGACGACGAAGAGAGCGAAATCTCCACCAAACAGCTGAAGATAAAAAAGGAGTTTGAGAAAGAGATAGAGAGAAAGGTTCAAAGTGCTCTTGAGGAAGCTCTCGGTTACGGTAACGTCAAGGTAAGGGTCTCGGTAGAGCTTGACTTTTCCAAGACTCAGAGGAGAGAAGAGATATACGACCCGGAAGGGACCGCAATAGTCAGTGAACAGAAAAAAAAGGAAAAGACCGTAGGAACGGCCATAGAAGGTATCCCGGGCACAGCTTCCAACATACCCCCCGCTACAGGTGCGGTTCAGGGCCAGGGAGGTGTGATAACCGAGAGGAAGGAAACTACAACCAATTACGAAGTCAGCAAGAAGGAGATAGTATCGGTAGACCCTACCATGAGGATAAAGAGGATGAGCGTAGGAGTAATCGTAAACAAAGAACTTGAAAACGTAGACATAGAAAGTATAAAGAAAATAGTATCCGCCTCCGCAGGACTAAACCCTCAGAGGGGAGACACCCTGTCGGTAGTAGCAGTTCCCTTCAAGAAACCTGAAAGTCTCGCTGAGAAGGAAGTTCCTACACCCCTGTGGAAGAAGCTCATAGTTCCTGCCATCGTGGGGGTATTTATAGCTCTCTTAGCGTTGTTTGGTTTATTGAAGTTCCTACGCAGGAGAGAAGTTCCCACACCTGTTACCACAGAAAGAGTGCCTGCGGGAGAGCTGGCAACTATAAGCGGAGCGGAAGCTCTAAGGGAAACCGCCAAGGAGCTGGAAATAGTCAAAACAATAACGGAGGTAGCCAAGAAAGAGCCTAAGAAGGTCGCAGCGCTCCTCAAGCTCTGGCTCAGGGAAGAATAGCTACTTCCTGTTTCTCTCCACAGCCACCTTTGTTGTATCTATAGGATAGTCATTGCTAAAGCAAGCATCACAGAACTCTTCTCTCTTTTGAACACAACTTCTTAAACCCTCTAAGGAAAGGTATCTGAGAGAATCCACGCCGATGAAGTTAGCTATATCCTCAAGTTTCATCCTGTTTGCTATCAATTCTTCCTTTGTAGGGGTATCTATACCGTAGTAGCAGGGTCCCACAACGGGAGGAGAGGCTATCCGCATGTGTACCTCTTTGGCTCCCGCACGCCTGAGCATACTTACTATTCTCTTTGATGTGGTTCCCCTTACAAGGGAGTCATCTATGACAACAACCTTCTTTCCTTTTAGGACGGGCCTGTTGGGGCTCAGCTTCATCAGAACCCTTAGATTCCTGAGCTCCTGAGAAGGCTCTATAAAGCTCCTGCCCACGTAATGGTTCCTGATTAGTCCCATCTCGAAAGGTATACCCTTCTCCTGAGAGTATCCCAGAGCAGGAACAACTCCCGAATCGGGCACGGGAACAACAACGTCCGCACTCACGTCGTCTTCTCTTGCCAGCTGAACGCCCAAGCTCTTACGGACTTCATACACCCACTCACCGAATATGTAACTGTCCGGACGCGAGAAGTAAACGAACTCAAAGATACACATAGCCTTTCTATGGGATGGAAATAGTCTGTAGCTCCTTATTCCTGCATCGTCAACTACCAGAATCTCACCCGGATGTATTTCCCTCCAAAACTCTCCCTCCAGTATGTCAAAGGCACAGCTTTCGGAAGCAAAGAGTATAGCTTTATCCTTTCTCCCCACACTCAAGGGTCTGAAGCCGTAAGGGTCCCTTCCCGCTACGAGCTTGTTCCCGACCACCATAAGGAAGCTATAGGCTCCCTCGAGCCTGCTAAGGACATAGGAAAGCTTAGGTATAAGCTCTTCGTCTCTGGGATGGAGTTCAAACTCAGGAAGACTCAAAACCTGCTCTTCTTCAAGGAGGGCGAGGAAGAGTTCCGTATCCGAGCTGTAATAGAATCTTATACCTTTCTCCTCAAGCTCTCTCCTGAGACTCAAGTAGTTAACTATGTTGCCGTTATGGACAACTGCCACTTCACCGAGGTGTGTGCTTCTAACGATAGGTTGGGCGTTGGTTGCCCCCGAATCTCCCGCAGTGGAGTATCTCACATGAGCTATAGCAATGTTACCCTCAAGCTCTTTAAGCTCCCTCTGAGTTATAGCTTCAAGCACCCTGCCTGCTTTCTTAACGGTTCTTATACGTTCCCCGTCGTATGAGCTTATGCCTACGCTTTCCTGTCCTCTGTGT
>CAYSNS010000055.1:0-6713 GCA_964432395.1 uncultured Aquifex sp.
CGGCGTTATGTCCGGGTCACCCCTTACGGGGTAGTATAGAAGCACCTTGTTAGCTTTTTTAAACTCCTCCAAAGAGACTAACCGGGAAGCTATGATAAGGTCTCTTCGCTTCCTGTCTTGTGGCTGTAAAGACTTCCTTTCCCTTAAAAGCTTCTTCCTTAGGTCCTTTTTACTTACGAGCAACCTTCTTCCACCTCCTGCTGGACAGGAGGGGAAGGCAAGGGTGTTATAACCCGCCCTGCCGTGACCTCAAGAGACATCGGTGGGCCTCTTTACCTTCAGGTGGGTACCCTCTCGGAGGGCCCCATTAGGACCACCCCGAAGGCGGGTTCCCTTTCAGCCCACTTGTAGGCCCCAATGATTATCTCCGGGCCACGAACAGGGCAGGAGGTTTCTATCTTATGTCAACACCTGAGCGCTCTCTTAACCTCCTGACCAAGTTCTCTACCAAGTTGTTCACCTCCTCACCGGAGAGGCTTTTTTCCATACTTCTGAAAGTCAATCTAACACCTACGCTTTTCTTGCCTTCCCCTACCTTCGCGTCCGCATAAATATCAAACACCGCAACTTCCTCTAACACATCTCCAAGCTGAGATTTAATCTCATTTAATAATTTACTCACCGGCAGATTTTTGTCCACAAGGAGCGCCAAGTCCCTGATAACAGGAGGGAATTTAGACAGAGGCTTATGTCGGACGGGAGTGTCCTCCAGCAGGGGCTGAACCTCGAGTTCGCATACCCAAAGTTCCCCTTTAAGCTCAAGCCTGTCTACAATAGCTGGATGGAGCTTTCCTATAAATCCTATAGATTTATCTCCTTTCAGAACCCTTGACTGAGCATGAGGGTGCAGGAAGCTAAGGTCTGAAGCTTCAAGCATGAGCTCCTTTCTGAAAATCCTGGCCAAGCTCATAATTAGGTCTATCAGGTCATGTGCTTCCCACTCGCGAAAAGGGTATAGGCTTTTCTTTCCCTTCAGGACAATTCCGAGCCTGTCCTTTTCCGAGTCCTTTAGGAATACCTTTCCCACCTCAAAGATGGCAATGTCATAGTTGTAGTGGCTTTCGTTAAACTCGGTTACCCTAAGGAGCGACGGCAGAAGACTGCTCCTCATATACCTCTGAGAGGGTATAAGCGGATTAAGAATCTCAACCTGCGGAGGTTCAATGCCTAAAAGTTCATAGAATCTCCTATCCTCATAGGACAGGGTTATGACCTCGGAAAGTCCTCTATCTCTCAGGAACTTTCTGAGTTCAAGAAGTTTATCTTTCCAAAGCTTTCCCCTTGCGGTAAGCTTGAGAGGTTCGGAAGAGTAGTGGCCATATCCTTTTACCCTCATAAGCTCCTCTACGATGTCCACATCCCTGTTTATGTCAAAGCTCCTGTGGGCAGGGACAAGGACCTCTATACCGCACCTCTTTATCTCGTGGGGAATTTCCAAAGCATGCAGGATAGCGCTCGCCTCCTCATTCTTGTAGCTTTCTCCCGCATAACGCATGAACTTGCCCATAGAGAGGAAAACCTTTTTGGGTTCGTATCTCTTTACATACTTGTCCTTGAGGGCTTCCACACTGCCACCTGCAGTTTTAAGTATCAGCTCAATTGCAATGTCCTGAGCGTGTCCCAAACTCTCTATATCAACGTTCCTCTCGAAACGATAACTGCTTTCTGTCTGGATTCCGAGGAGCTTGGAGGACCTCCTAACTCTGGAGGGATGGAAGTAGGCGGACTCTAAGAGTATGTTCTTAGTAGACAGACTCACCGCACTTTCCCTGCCCCCTATCACACCCGCAACCGCAACGGGAACTTCCCTGTCCGCTATAACCAGGACCTCCGGAGAGAGTTTTCGCTCTTCACCGTCAAGGGTGATAATGCTCTCCCCTTCCCTTGCGGACCTGACAACTACGCCACCGGACAGCTTATCAAGGTCAAAGGCGTGAAGAGGCTGTCCTTCTTGAAGGAGTATATAGTTGGTTACATCAACTATGTTGTTTATGCTCTTTAGACCCGACTGCCAGAGCCTCTTCCTTATATATAGTGGAGACAAGGACACTTTAACATTCTTTATCACTGCACCTCTGTATCTGTAGCAGTCTTCGTCTTCTATCTCGATGCTCAGCTCACCGCTTTCTTCCCACCTTCTTAACTCTCTTTTCTTTTTCTCCACACCTAAAAGGGCGCTTAGCTCCCTTGCCAGGCCCTTAACGCTTAGAACGTCTCCCCTGTTAGGCGTTATGTCCAGCTCAATGACCTTATCCCCAAAACCCAATAGGGGACCTGCTTGAGTGCCAGGCTCTATATTATCTACAAACTTAAGGACTCCTTCGCTTGCCTCCTCCAGACCGAGCTCCTGAGCGGAGAGGAGCATACCTTCGGAAACTACGCCTGCAAAGTCTCTCTTTCCTACTTTCCTGTCCCCTACCTGTGCACCGGGCAGGGCTACTATAACTACATCTCCCTCGGATATGCTCTCATCGGTGGTAACTACGGTGCGACTCTCCCCTGAGCCTACATCCACAGTAACTATGGAAAGCTCCCTTCTAATAGAATGCTTTTTTATGCTCTCCACCTTGCCGAAGACAACCCCATCGAGCTTGATGCCGAAAGAGTCCACCAAAGCTTCTACACTTTTAAGTGAAAGTATTTCTGCTATATCCTCGGGCTCATACTCGCCGAGTTCTACAAACTCACTGAGCCACGAAAAGGGTATGCGCATAGCTTTGATATTCTACCAGAAGTGAAAGCAATGATAATTTTTATCATTTGATAACTTATTAATAAATCTTATAGTTCTCATAATCAATACTTATTGCGAAGAATTATCATTTGCCTAAGTTTTCATAACAGAAATAGATATCAGGAGGGTAAAAGGATGAAAAGCTTACGGGTGACAGCTTTGGGTTTCGGTGTGGTTCTGGCAGGATTGAGTTTCTCTCAGGAGACTCACAAGCACTACAGCGTCAGATACGTAAAGTTCTTTGAACCCTCAGCGCCTGCGTTTGCAAAAGGTTCTGGAACAGGCGCCATAGAAGGCAGGGTGGTATACGTGGGTAAGAGACAGCTCAAGAATAAAAGGAAGCTCATTACCAAAGACAAAGAAGTATGCGGAAGAGGATACAAGATTGACCTTGTTTACGAAATTTCTCAGGATAAAGGGGTTAAGAACGCAGTAGTGTTCGTAAAAGGCGCAGGTAAGCCTACTGTAGAGAAGAAAAAGCTCATTCAGGAAAAGTGCGAATTCAAACCCCGCGTTATTGCTATGGAAGCAGGCTCTATACTTGAAATAATTAACAACGATCCGGTAAAGCATGAAGCCAACGGAGTTCAGGAATTTGAAACTATATTTCAGCTTTCTCAACCCAGACAAGGGATGGTTAACAGGGTGAAGCTGGACAAACCTGGTGTTGTGGAAGTTACCTGCAATATCCACGGATGGATGAAGGCATGGGTTGTGGTAACTGAAAGTCCCTACTATGCTGTTAGCGACTCCAACGGCAAGTTCGTCATAAAGGACGTTCCTGCAGGTGAATACACGCTCAAGATGTGGCACGAGGGATTCGGAGAAAAAGAGCTAAAGGTAAAGGTTAGAGAGGGAAAGGTTACGAAAGTAACTTTTGAGGTCGAGTAAGGAGGACAAGGTTATGAGAAAGAGTGTCTTTTTAGCTTCGTTATTAGGAACGGTTCTACTCTTTAGCAATGCGAACTCTGCGAAAAAGCCCACGATAGCTCCCCTTCCGGACAAACCTCCAGAACCTAAAGACAACCCGACGACTCCCGAGAAGGTAGAACTGGGAAAGCTCCTTTTCTTTGACCCGCGCCTTTCTGGAGATGGAAGCACATCCTGCGCTACATGCCACGATCCAAACCATGGCTGGGCAAAGAAGAGGGTTTTGTCTCCCGCCTATCCAGGTAATAAACACTTCAGACACTCACCTACCGTTTTAAACGTTGCTTACAACACGCTTATGTTCTGGGACGGAAGGGTTAAGGGTCTGGAAGAGCAGGCTATGAAGCCCATAGCTTCCCCCTTTGAGATGAATATGAATTACCGACTTCTGGAGGAAAGGCTCAAGAGGATTCCTAAATATAGGGAGATGTTCAAGAAAGCTTTTCCGGAAGACAAAGAGCCTATCACCATAGAGAACATAGTTAAGGCTATAGCAGCGTTTGAAAGAACTATAGTGTGTAACGATTCTCCCTTTGACAGATACATGAGGGGAGACAAAAGCGCTATGAACGAACTTCAGATAAAGGGTATGAAGCTCTTCGTAGGTAAGGCAGGATGTGTCCAATGTCATAACGGACCTAACTTTACCGATGAGAAGTTTCATGTAACCGGAGTTCCAAAAAACAAAGTAGAGGATGAAGCTCTTGTAAGAGCTACAAGGAACTTTGTCCTCAGAGAACAGGGATTTAATAACCCCGATTCCATAGACAGGGACTTGGGTCTATACTTTATAACTAAAAAGGAAAAAGACAAAGGAGCCTTTAAAACGCCTTCTTTGAGGAATGTAGCTCTTACTCCCCCTTACATGCACAACGGTGTTTTCAAGAGCCTTGAGGAGGTCATAGAATTTTACAACAAGGGCGGAGGTGATGTTCCCAACAAAAGCAAGAAACTCAAACCTCTTAACCTAACGGAAGAAGAGAAAAAAGCCCTTGTGGCTTTCCTTGAAGCTCTTACCTGTAAAACTATTCCTCAAATTGAGGAGCCAGAACTTCCACCCTATGAAGAAAAAATTGCTAAGGGAGGTGATTAATATGAAAATCACAAGACGTGACTTTTTTAAGGTTTCAACCGCAGCAGGAATGGCTGTTTTTACAGCTTCTGCGCTGTCCCCTTTTACGGGTTTGGTAAGTGTAGCGGAAGCTAAAAGCTCCAAGAGAAGCAAAATACAGCCTTTTAACTTCGTAGTGTTAGGAGACGCACATCTATACGAGATGCCCAATCATAGGTTTGATAAGACCTTCGAAAGAAGCATTCAAGACATTCTTAACATGAACCCGAAGCCTGATTTTGTCATATTCATAGGAGACTTGGCACAGTTTGGCAAAGTCAAGGAACTTGAAAAAGGGAAGAAATTTCTAGACAAACTTGAGCGTGCAGGAATACCCGTGAAGATTATACCCGGAGAACACGACTGGTATCTGGATATGGGTAAAACTTGGAAACAGATGTTCGGTAAGCCCTTCTGGAGCTTTGACCACAAAGGAGTCCACTTCATAGGCATGAACTCCATACTGGTAGAAGACTACTGGACCGCAAGAAACATGACACCCTGGGAAAGGATGCTCGCCATAGCGGAGCTGGAATGCCACGTATGTGGGCTCTGGGGCGTAGGTGAAAGACAGCTTGAGTGGCTGGAAAAGGATGTTAAGAACCTATCTCCTGACACACCCATAGTCATATTCACCCACTCACCGCTGTGGGACTACTATCCAAGATGGAACTTCCAGACAAAGGACGCTCCCCAGATAAGACAGATTCTCTCCAAGTTTGAGAAAGTAATAGCCATTCACGGACACGTTCACCAGGTCGTCTACAACAAAACGGGTAACATGGTTCACATAGGAAACCTTGCAACCGCGTGGCCATGGCCCTATCCGCCCGTAGAGCTTCCCTACCCCAAGATAAGGATGTTCAGAGCGGACCCGGGGGACATATTTGACGGCGTAGGATTCGCAAGCACACGCATAGACGAATACTTTGATGGACTCATGAAGTTCCACACCTGGGCAGACCTTATACCAGACGAACTTAAGGGAGGAGTTCCTCTTTAAAAACTAAGGGAGGTGCTTGAGATGAAGCTTCTCAAGGTAGGCTTTTTACTGGGAGCAGGCGTAGTTGCAGGTTTGTCTTTTAACTTCTTCAGCAACATCGCGGAAGCAAGAAAGCCTTTCACCGAAGAGGACCTAAAGCTCATGAACGAGGAGCTTATGGCTCTTGTGAAAAAGGGTGACGAGCTCTGGCACGATCCGAAGCTGGGGAAGAACGGCCTTACCTGCGCTAACTGCCATCCCGACGCGGCGAACGCCAACCCTCATACCTTCCCCAAGTTTCAGGACAACGTAGGGAAAGTGGCAACCTTGAGGGAGATGATTAACTGGTGCATAAAGAGACCCCTGGAGGGAAAGGAGCTCCCTGAAGATAGCGAAGAGATGAAAGCCTTAGAGGCTTACGCCATATATATGTACAGAGGCTTTACTCTCAGACCCGGAGATAACACCCGTGAGTATCCGCCCGTAAAGGTGAAATCAGGCCCCGGATATCCTTAAATTACGCCCAAGCCTTTTCCTCATTGCCCCTTGCCCCTCCCCTCCCTTTTTTCTTCCTTTTTTTTAAGGATTTGGACACTCGTCCTTATCAGAAGCGAACTTGTATCCACAGTGAGGACAGACCTTAGCCCTTCTGTAGGCCTCTTCACAACACATCGGACACCTTTTTCTTCCTTTAAGAAAGAGAGCCACGTTTAGGTTAAAAACCTGCTTCAGAGCAAAGATTACCACGAACACCAAAAGAATTATGAGCCAAGCTTTGACAGCGGTATTGGGCTCCTGATACTTAACCCAGAAGTAGGTGGCCCCGAGGGAAGATATCCAGAATGAAATTCTCCTATCCACGAATATGCTGGCTATTATGAAAAGCACCCCGACCCATAGAAAGAACTGGATTATAGGCTCATTTATCAGCTTTATAAGATTGTTCAGAGCTTCCA
>CAYSNS010000056.1:0-6685 GCA_964432395.1 uncultured Aquifex sp.
ATAAGCCTCGTTAATCTCCTTAAACTTTTCGTGTGCTTCGGGACTCTTGTTTATATCGGGGTGATACTTTCTTGCCAGTCTCCTGAAAGCCTTCTTTATCTCTTCCTGAGAGGCATTCCTCGGAACGCCGAGAATCTCATAATAGTCCCTTTTTGTAGAAGGCATTTATAAACCTCCTATCAAAGTTTCTATCCGTTCATTAAGATAAAATTTGAGTTAAATTATGTCAAGTTCGTATGCTCTCGGGAATTAGGAGCCTTTCGGGTTTGAGGATGTTACTCTTTACGCTACCTATTCCGACAAACACATTATCAACATATATAGTAACGTAGCCTTCCGGAGCATCTCTGAGCAACACAGGGTTACCGTTCAGAACTCTCTTAGCACTGAAGAAGTTCAGGCTCACCCGCGGTATGAAGGAAAAGGCTTTCTCGATAGGTATGACCAGTTCCCAGGGATTATCCACCTTTAAAAAGTGTTCAAGCTTGTATGCGTCTACAAGGCTGTAAGGTCCCACCGATTCCCTCACAAGGTCTTCCACGATAGCACCCACAGACAGCAGGTTTCCCAGCTCGTTTATGAGACTCCTTACGTAAGTGCCCGAAGATACCTTCATAAAGAGTTCAACTACCGGCATATCGCACCTGAGCATTTCCAGTTCGTATACCTTTACCTTCACGGGACTGAGTTTGAGCTTTTCTCCCTTTCTTGCAAGTTTATAGGCTCTTTTTCCTTTAACCTTCTTTGCGGAGAAGGGTGGAGGGACCTGCTGTATCTCGCCTATGAAGTTTTTCAAGGCATCCTTTACCTCCTCGCAGGATACGTTTACCTCCCTTTCCTCGAGCACGTTACCCTCCGCATCGTAGGTGTCAGTTCTTATCCCGAGACGAGCCTTAACCCTGTAGGTCTTATCCATCTCAAGGAACAGCCAGGAGAATCTTGTAGCTTTGCCTATCAAAAGGACAAGCAGGCCTGTAGCTACCGGGTCAAGGGTTCCGCTGTG
This sequence comes from uncultured Aquifex sp., assembly GCA_964432395.1. GTDB lineage: Bacteria > Aquificota > Aquificia > Aquificales > Aquificaceae > Hydrogenivirga. Next base: position 1,004 of record CAYSNS010000056.1, read on the forward strand.
TCCTACCTTTGTTCTTAGTCGTTTCTTTACTTTCTCAACAACCTTCGTTGAGGTAACTCCCTTGGGTTTGTTTATAAGAAGTATTCCGTCACTTCCCATATCAACTTAGGAAGTCCTTGAGATGCCTCTTCATAGCTAAGCTTCTGAGCTTCCTTAGGGCCCTTGTTTCAAGTTGACGCACCCTCTCCCTCGAAACCCCGAGAATGTCTCCTATCTCACGTAATGTTTTAGGCTCGTTGCCTCTGAGACCAAACCTTAGCTCTATAACTCTCCTTTCCTTCTCTGGAAGCTTGTCAAGCAGGTCGTATATCTCCTTCTCAAGAACTTCCTTTATAACACTCTGTTCAACGTCCGCTGTCCCGTGCTTGCTGAGAAAATCTACGAAGAATGTATCCTCATTGTCTCCCACCGGCGCATCCAGGGACAGGGGTATCCTGCACACCTGCAGGTATTTTTCTACCTCTTCGGGTGAAACTTTGTAGCCCTCTTTCTTAAATCTTTCCTCTATTTCGCTTTCTGTTGGCTCCCTCCCAAGCTCTTTAGAAAGTTCTTTGGCTATCATGTCCTTTGAGAGGGCCTCTGCCACTTCTTCCGGTGTGGGTTCTCTCTCCAGCTCTTTGGCAAGCTCCGAGTATATGGTTCCTATCTTGCTTATCAAATGGGACTGTTTCAAAGGTATCCTGACCGCTCCAGTCTGCTGGGAAAGTGCCTGCATTATGGCCTGTCTTATCCACCATACCGCGTAGGATATGAACTTAACACCCCTGTCGGGGTCAAATCTCTTTGCAGCTTCAAGAAGTCCCAAGTTACCCGCTGCTATAAGCTCCGAGAAGGGCAGGCCGTAACCTATATACTGCTTTGCCACGCTGACTACAAAGCGAAGGTTAGACTCTACAAGCTTTTTTAGAGCTTCCTCATCTCCTTCCTTTGCCCTTTTGGCAAGCTCCTTCTCCTCTTCAGGAGACAGCAAGGGTATCTTTGAAATTCTCTTAAGATACTGATTTATAAGCTCTTGCTCGGTATCGGGCATGATGACCTCACCTTATGTTAAGGACCAGGTAAATATTGTTTCCATCCCTCCTTACAAGGAGGAGGGCTTTGCTTTTACCCGCTTTCCTGAGATTCTCTATAGCACTGAGAAAGTCCCTAACACTCCTTACCTTCATGTAGTTTACCCTCATAACTACGTCTCCCGGTCTGAGCCCGCTCCTGTCTGCGGGACTACCCGGAACGACCGAGACCACAACCACCCCGTCAATACCCAGTCTCGCCTTTTCCTGAGGTGTAAGCTCTCTAAGGGATAGGCCGAGTCCTTCCCTCCCTTCCTCGGAGCTTTTAGAAGTCTCCCTTTCGGGGAGTTCTCCCACCTTAACCTTTATAATTTTCTCCTTTCCGTCCCTTATTACGGTTAGCTTAACCTCCGTTCCCGGTTTTGTTTTCATAATTTTGAACTGGAGGTCTCTTACACTTGAAAGCTTCTGCCCGTTAAGTGCCACTATTATGTCGCCGACTTTCAATCCCGCTTTATCCGCCGGGCTACCATCCACAACCTGAGCTACAAGTATGCCTTCTCTAACACCTATGGCTTCCGCTATGTCGGGCGTTATCTCCTGTATGACTACGCCGAGCCATCCTCTTATCACCCGACCGTGCTCAAGTATCTGGTTCATCACCCATTTGGCCAGATTTATGGGAATTGCAAAGCCCAGGCCCTGGCCGGAGGCGACTATAGCTGTGTTTATACCTATGACCTCTCCGTATATGTTTATGAGGGGCCCTCCCGAGTTACCCGGATTTATCGGTGCATCTGTCTGTATGTAGCTCTCATACTGGGTTATGCCTATGCTCCTCTTTAGGGCGGAAACGACGCCCACGGTTACCGTCCTTTCTAACCCGTAAGGGTTCCCTATAGCTATGGCTATCTGTCCCACCTTGACCTTGTCAGAGTTTCCGAGCTTTGCAATCCTCTTGGTTACTTCAGGAATACCTTTGGCTTCTACCTCAATTACAGCAAGGTCAGTTTTAGGGTCTGTTCCTACTATCTTGGCGGGTTTCTCCGTGTGCTTGTCAAATTTGACAATAACTTTGGATGCCCCTTCTACCACATGGTTGTTGGTAAGTATGTAGAGCTTTCCTTTCTCGTGCTTGACTATTACACCCGACCCCAGAGACCTGCGCTCCCTTTTGAAAGGCTCCATAGGTATCCTGAAGGGAAGGTCAAACTGCTCGAAGGGATTGAACTCAACCTGCTGGCGTGCAAAGATTGTGACTACCGAAGGTGAAACCTTGTCTACAATTCTTGTGAGCTCTTCCTGGAAAGCCTCAAGAACTCCCCCACCGTTCAGCTTATGCTCTCCCCTTTAACCTCTACCGATTGCCCCACTTCCGCCCTGCATCCCAAAACCAAAGCGAAAACCATAAATAGGGTCAGGGTAAAGGCTTTCATTTTCTTCCTCCTCATGACACCTTAACATACAAAAATAACATATGGAATGAAGCCACTTCTATAGAATTTATCAGGTTAGAAATCTCTCTCTTGCTGAGGACTCTTTTCCTGTTCGGGTTGAGGGAACTACCTGTATAATGAAAAAACTTTACAAGCTGTAAGCCTTTAAAGGGTATGGTTATCCTCTCTTTGCGAACTACAAGCTCATACTCACCGAGCAGGGAAGTAACGAATTCCTCTTTAGGGAAGGGAAAATCCAGGCCTTCAAGACTTCCTTCTACAGGAATAGCTATGCCCACACCGTGCCTTGCAACCCTGATAGATTCTTTTATGCTGATGCCTAAGGATGTCCAATGTAGGGAAAAGTTGCTGAGAACGTAATCAAAACTCTTATCGGGGAAGGGTAAATTTTCCGCATCTCCCAGAACAGCCCTGCTGAACCTGCTCTTGTAGACCCTTAGCATACCCGGTGCTATATCCAGGCCAAAGGGAATGCATCCGTCGGGTAAAAGGGAAGAGATGAAACCCGTCCCGCATCCCAGGTCCAGGACGTAACCTCTGGGTTTCACCAATTCAATTAGCTTTTTCGCAGACTCCTTCTGGGGTATAGCCCATTTCTCATAGGTTGGAGCGGACCTTGAAAACCGTAGAGAGTAAGCTCCTTTCATCCTCAAAGGGAAAGTGTCCTCCGGGAAGGATAATAAGTTTACTACCTTTTATTAAGGTATGTAGCTTAAAGGCATCTTCCACGGGAACGACGCTATCGTTCTCTCCGTGAATTATGAAGACCCTACTTTTTAAGTAGGGTAGCGCATTTCTCAAATCAAGCCTGATATAGTCCTCAAGTATACGCAGGCATACCGAAAGTTCTACAGTGTCTTCAAAGGGCTTTGGAAAAGCGAGCTTTCTGAAAAAGGTTACACCTTCCTTTTTTACACGAAGTTTAAATGCTCGTAAATTTCGTTCGTCCCATGCACCACCGAAGAAGGGGGAAGTCCCTATCAGGACCAGCTCCTTTACTTTTGTAGGGAACTTCAGTGCCAGCATGAGCGCCAGCGAGCCCCCGAGGGACCATCCCACGACGCGGTGCTTTGCAGGTAATCTAAGGGCTATGTCTTCAGCGAGTTTTTCAAAGTCTCTATATTTATCCTTATTCTTTCCATGGCCGGGTAGGTCGGGTTTTATGCCCTCCAAAGCGGAAAACATCTTCGAGGAAAAAGCCCAGCCGTGCAGGAAAAGCGCATCCATAGGATTAGAAGAATATAATAGAAGGGAGATTAAGTTGAGATGCTTGTAGCAAGGGGCATAAAAAAGAGCTACGGGGAAAAAGAAGTTATAAAAGGTGTTGACCTCCGCGTGGACAGAGGAGAGGTAGTGGGGCTTTTAGGGCCCAACGGGGCAGGCAAAACCACCCTGTTTAATTCCCTTGTCGGTTTTGTAAAGGTCGATGAGGGAAGGATTGAGCTGGACGGTAAAGATATAACACACCTCCCTCCTCATGAGAGAGCAAAAAAGGGTATCGCTTTCCTGCCCCAGGAACACACTCTTTTTGAAGAGCTGAGCGTTCTGGAAAACTTGCTAATATTTCTGCAGTTCTTTTCATCGGGTAAAGAAGAGGCGGTTGCAAGGGCGGAAGCCCTGTTGGAAGACTTTGGACTGCTTAGCTTAAAAGACTCAAAAGCTTATGCTCTGTCGGGTGGTCAAAAGAGGAGACTGGAGATAGCAAGAAGCTTGATAACCCGTCCGAAACTTCTCTTCCTTGATGAGCCCTTTGCGGGACTTGACCCGATAATAGTAAGCGAAATAAGGGATATGGTAAAGGGCCTTAAACATCAGGAAATAGGCATACTTGTAACGGACCACAACGTTAGAGAAACCATAAGCATGGTCGATAGGGTATACATAATATCTGAAGGCAGGATAATAGCGGAAGGGGAACCCAAAGAAGTGGTAGAGCTTGAGCGTGTTAGAGAAACTTACCTGGGTAAGGACTTTACCCTATAGCCATGAGGGCTCCCTGAACCCGTTTAAAGAATATAGGTACAAAGGAACAGGAGCAATAAAACTCAAATTACGCATTCACTTTATAGCTCCAGCATTGTAGAAAAAACCAACCGTAGAGATAATTAGAGTAGCCTATTCTGGCGTGTCTTCTTATTCCAGTATCCTCTTTTCTTCCTCTCCTCAAAGGTCATGCTAACAGAGTGAAGCTCCCTCTCCTTGAGTACCCTAGAAAGTTCTTCCTGCGCTCTTTCAAGCCTTACCTTCGCAAGCTCAACATAATCCCTTGAGATGTCTATACCAATATAGTCATGTCCCAAGAGCTTTGCGGACACAAGGGTTGTCCCCGTGCCACAGAAAGGGTCTATGACAACTCCCTTCCTGTCGTCCAGGATAGAGAGTATAGTTCATAATTTTTGCAAACCCCTGACAAAATATATTCACATGACTATATTTTCATTGTCATAAAACCCAAAGAGGAGATGGAAATCTTAAGAATATCAGGGTTATAATTAAAAGTGTGTCGTCAGCTAAGAGGATACTCACAATAAGGGTCTCAGGTAGAGAAAGAAAAGAAAAAGTCAGAAAACTCCTTTATGACCTTGCCCATTTTAGGAATATGCTCATAATTCTTATCAGGAAATACAGACTAACCTATAAGGAAAACCTTTTGTGTCAATCCATACTCTACGGCTTCCTCTCCTCAAGGGAATACTCAGGAAAATACACCCAAGAGTTTGACAAAGCTATGAGAAATATTGAGAAAGACAAAGACCTCTGCCGGCTATTGGAGGCTCTCAAAGCTCAGAAAGAGAAGATAGGAAACCCTTACCTTGTGCAATCGGTAATAAGACAAGTCGTAAGAGATTTTTCAAACTTCTTCAAAGCTCTTGAGAAATTCAGACAAAACCCTTCCAAGTTTAAAGGCATGCCCAGACCTCCCAAACCTAAGAAGCTAAAGCTCCTTATGAACTTCTCAGCAGAAGGCAACAGAAACACCTTTGAAAGGGAGGGAAACTCCCTCATAATAAGGCTGAGAGAGAAAGAGTATCTGAAGGTAAAGCTTCCTGAAGATTTTCCTCACAGAGTAAGCTCAATAAGACTCAAGTTTTTCGGTAGCGACCTTTACGTGGACGTGGTCTATCAGCAGGAAATAGAGGAGATAGAACCTAAAGGTGAATACAGAGCGGGTATTGATGTAGGGCTTGATGAACTTCTTGCAGTAGTCTCTGAAA
>CAYSNS010000057.1:0-6653 GCA_964432395.1 uncultured Aquifex sp.
CATCCGCCTTTTCCTTTATAGTGGAGAACCAGCTCAAGCGTCTTATTTCGGTAAACTGATGCCTGTCTATGACGAAACAAAAGTCCTGTTACAGCTGGGTGCTGTCCTGCTATGCGGTTATGTGTTCGGTAACCTGGCTCAGGGTCTAAAGCTACCGAGGGTAAGCGGATACATACTCGCAGGAATAGTGCTGAGTCCTTCTGTTTTTGGACTTATTGACCAGAACTTTCTCCGAAAGGCTCATATACTCACAGACGCAAGCCTATCCTTTATAACTTTCATGATAGGCCTGTCCTTACCTTTTAGGAAGCTAAAGGCTCTGGGCAAGAGGATAGTCCTGATAACGCTGGGAGAGGCTGAAGTAGCTTTCTTGGTCACTTCAATTGCCATGTGTTTAGCCTTAGCTTACATCAAAGGAGGGATAGATACCACCGTTGTTGCCATGGCTATAATCCTGGGTGCTCTTGCATCCCCTACAGACCCTACCGCCACCATAGCGGTTATGCACCAGTATAAGGCTAAGGGTGAGCTGTCAGCAACCGTTTTGGGGGTAACCGCTCTTGATGACGTGATGGGAATAGTTAACTTTGCTCTTGGGTTCTCTCTGGCAAGCTCCGTTATGGAGGGTAGCTCTTTAAGTCTCTTTCGGTCGGTGGGCGAGGTGGTTTTTGAGATATTCGGAGCTCTGGCTTTAGGTGTATTGGGCGGGGTATTTATGTATTTTCTCGGTGCATACGCAAGGGAGAGGAAGGAGATAGTAACCCTTAGTTTTGGTGTTCTTCTCGTTGTGTTTTCCACCGCCAAGGCTGTAGGGGTCGATGCGTTGTTGGCTACCATGAGCGTGGGGGTGAGCCTGGCAAATATAGAAGGTGAGTTGGAGCGTTTCAGAGAACCCCTTGAAAACTACATAGAGGACTTGATATTTTCCGCTTTCTTCGTAGTAGGTTCCGCCTACTTGAACCCGCTTATATTGATTAGCTTTGCTCCTCTAATAGGGATTTACGTAATATCGCGCTTTAGCGGTAAGTTTATAGGGTCTTACATAGGGGGGATTTTGAGCGGTGCTCCTGACAAGGTCAGGAACAACATAGCCTTTGCTCTGTTCCCTCAAGGGGGGATAGTTATAGGTTTGGCACTGCTATCCTTTCAAAACACTTCCTTTGAGGATGAAGCAAAGGTGCTGGTAAATGTAATAATAGGCTCAACGGTAGTTCACGAATTTTTGGGTCCGATTCTTAGCGGTTTTGCACTCAAAAGGGCGGGGGAAGTTTAGCCGAAGATGGAGCCTTCGGCTATATGAACGTTGGGCACGAGCCCGCAACCAGAGCTCTCGCTGTTCGCATAATGACACAGGATGGACAGCTCAGCGTAGTAGATTCAGAGGACATAAGGCTTATAAATAGACCTGTAGACCATGACCTGCAAACCTACGGCGGGACCGAGCGGGTAGGAATATACTACAACCCCTTTGGGGAAAACCTCATAGAGGTCCACTGCCAGTGTGAGCAGGCTTACGTAGCTCCTGGAGGATGTATTCGTTTTCCTTCTCCCAGGCCATTTCCCCCTATCCCCATACCTGACGACTGGCTACTGCCCTAAAAATCTGGCCCCCCTTGGGGGGCGTTGTATTTTTCAACCTTTCAGGCCTGCTCTGTTCAAAGAGTAAGCTTAAAATTAAGACTTATGTTTAAAGTTCCTCAGGAACTCTGGCGTAGCTACAGCTGGCAGATTAGGAACAGGATAAAGAGCCTCGAAGAGCTCGAAAGGCATATAAAACTTACCCCGGAGGAAGTGGAGGGTATAAAGAAGACAGAAGGGCTTTATCCTATGGCCATTACTCCCTATTATCTCTCTTTAATAGACCCCGAGGATACGGAAGACCCAGTAAGACTGCAGGCTATACCCCGTGTAGTTGAGGTGGACGAATCCGTTCAGCGTTACGGAGAACCGGACGCCCTTCGTGAGGAGGGAAGCATCCCCGGCTTAACCCACAGGTATCCCGACAGAGTCCTTATGACTGTAACTACCTTCTGTGCGGTTTACTGCAGACACTGCATGCGTAAGAGGATATTTGCTGAGGGAGAAAGATCAAGAACGAGGCAGGAAATAGACACAATGATTGAGTACATAAAGAAACACGAAGAGGTAAAGGACGTTCTAATATCCGGAGGGGAGCCTTTGAGTTTGAGTAACGACAAGCTCGATTACATACTTAGCCAGCTTCGTAAGATAGACCATGTGGAAATAATAAGGTTCGGAACGAGGCTCCCCGTGCTTGCCCCGCAGAGGTTCTTTGATGATGAGCTCCTTGACATACTCGAAAAGCACTCGCCTGTATGGATAAACACTCACTTCAACCATCCCAAAGAGATAACGGAACTATCCCAGGAAGCGGTAGACAGGCTTCTCAGACGAGGTATCCCGGTAAACAATCAAACTGTTCTTTTAAGAGGCGTCAACGATGACCCTCAAACTATGCTTTCTCTCTTTAGGTCCCTTTTGAAAATAAAGGTAAAGCCCCAATACCTGTTCCACTGTGACCCTATAAAAGGTGCTGTTCACTTTCGAACCACGCTCGACAAAGGACTCCAGATTATGAAGTTCCTCAGAGGCAAGATATCGGGAATGGGTATTCCCACCTATGCGGTAGACCTGCCGGGAGGTAAAGGAAAGGTGCCCCTTCTCCCGAACTACATCGTTCACAGGCAAGGAAACAGGTTTATCTTTGAGAGCTTCACAGGAGAGCATGTGGAGTATATCATAGATGAATTTCTTTAAGGTATTGATAGCCAGCTTTTACGACCTTCTTAGGAACAACTATGCTTACCACTCCGGAGCGCTTACCTATCAGTTTCTGCTGGCTATAGCACCGCTCAGCATAGTTCTGTTTAACCTGCTCAGCCTCATGCCCTTTATAGATACGGAGCGAATAGTTGAATTTGTGGACAACTTCTTGCCTCAGTATACCAATAAGGTGATTCATGAAATAATCACGTTACAAAGTCATGGTAAACAGGCTTCTGTGATAGCAGTGGTCTTATCCTACTTCTTTTCTGTAGGGTTTGTTAAAAACCTAAGTAAGGCCTTTGCCTTCGTGTCTGAAAATACCCTGGGACAGAAGCACGAACTCGTATACTGGATTACAATGCCCATTTTGCTACTGGCTCTTGTGCTCATACTGGCTCTGTTCTTTTTCATTAACCTTGTTATAAAGATGATTGTGCCTCTAAATTACTCTTTCGTAATCGCCTTCACCTACATATCTTTAGGAACTTTGGTGCTAATCTTTATCTACATAACTTTTCTCAACAGAAGGATTAAAGTAAAACACCTTCTCATATCGTCGTTCATATCTTCTCTACTCATATTCATAGCTCAGGCTCTGTTTACATGGTATGTAGCTAATATTTTTCGTGGTAGTCTACTTTATGGTTCTCTGAGCACCCTCGTGGCTTTTCTAATCTGGTCAAATCTTAACTTCCTGGTAATAATCTTTGGAGCCCGCTTGATTTACAGACTTGAAAACCCTTAAAATACTTACTGCAACCTATAGGAGGATAGGAATGGAAAAAAGTTGGAGTGTCGGAACGAAGTACCTTAACGACAATACGAAAGTGATAGTTATAGGTATCACCGGTAGAGAAGCTTCACAGGTAGTTTCGGAAACTGAAGCCTTGTATCCTGGGATTATAAAGGTCGGTGTTACGCCAGGAAAAGGAGGGCAAGAGGTTGCAGGTGTTCCCGTCTTTAATACAGTTAAGGAAGCCCTTAGCTCTCCCGAGGGCAAAGGTGTAAATACAGGTTTAATATACGTTCCCCCTGCGTCGGTTAAGGATGCGGTCATAGAGCTTGTAGATGCGGGAATAAGTGTAATATACATAATTACGGAGCATGTCCCTATAAGGGATACTGTCTACTTTTATCATTACGCAAAACAAAAGGGAGTCACTATAGTAGGGCCTACATCCTTGGGGTGCATCGTCCCGAGAATACCTGCAAGGATAGGAGCCATTGGAGGTAAGAACCCATCAATAGCCTATAGAGATGGTGGCTTGGTCATACTCTCAAAGTCTGGTGGACTTACTACCACAACCGCGGAGATGTTTATGAGAAGAGGATGGGGAGTATATATGGCTCTTGCTCTCGGAGGAGACATAATATCCTGCACCACCTTTGCGGACGTCCTGGAAGAAATCAAAGACGACCCCAACGTTAAAGGCGTAATAATTCAGGGTGAGGTGGGTGGAACCTATGAGGAGCAGGCAGCGGAAACTATACGTAGGCTTTACAGGGAAGGTAAGTGGAATATACCCGTTGCAACATTTGTAGCAGGGCGTTTTCAGGAAAGCCTTGAGGGTGTAGCCTTCGGACATGCAGGAGCTATAGTAGAGAGGGGAAAAGGTAAGGCAACGGACAAAATAAGGCTCTTTAACGAGGTTGGTAAGGAAACAGGGCTTGTTAAGGTAGCGGAATTTTATCATGACCTTGTCAACTGCATAGAGGAACTGGGAGTGGAGAGAGACTTTGAGGACTCCACTCCTGAAGGAAGAGTTCAGCCCTTGTATTCAACCATTGACCCCGAGACTTGCAAGTTCAAAGGTGACTGAGGATAAGCTAAGGTGGAATGCAAGGTACAAAAAAGGTAGGCTTACTCCCCTGCATGACACACTAACAAGGTTTTATGGATTTGCTCGCAGAGGTAAAGCTCTTGAAATAGCCTGTGGGACAGGAGCAAACTCAATCTTTCTCGCCAAAAAGGGGTTCAGAGTAGTAGCGATAGACATATCAGACGTAGCCATAAACAAAGCAAGACTTCAGGCAAAGAGGGAAGGTGTTGAACACCTCCTGCATTTCAAACCCATGGATGTTAGGGCTTTTGGCTTCATGCCCGAGCAATACAGTATCGTATTAAGCTTTTATTTCTTAGATAGGAGCTTGTTCCGAAAGATGGAGCGCTCCCTAAGTAAAGGGGGTGTGCTTATATTTGAAACTTATAACTATAAATATCTGGACCTGAATCCTACTTTTGACCCTCGGTATGTCCTTAACAAGAATGAGCTTCTGAAAAGCTTCTCTGGGCTTGAGCTTCTATACTATTCAGAAACGTCGTTTATAACTACCTTCGTAGCCAAGAAGCCTTAAAAGAACCATCTTTTTTTCTTGCTACTTTCAAGCTTCTCCTTTAACAGCTCATTTTCCTTTCTAAGTTCCACCAGACGAGCTTCAAGATAGCTCACCTGTTTTAATAGTGCTTTTAGCTCATCGTTTACCCTCTTATACTCTGAAAAAGGCACAAAGCCATCCAACCCACTCTTGGTATGAACGTGTCTAAGATAAAACCTTATAGCCTCTTTTATGACCGCTGTTCTACTTTTGCCCTCAGACTTGGCAAACTTGTTGAGCTCATCGAGCAGGGAGTCCTCCAGCCTCACCGATATAACCTCTTTCACGGCTACAAGCCACCCCCTAAATCGTATTATATACTACTCTATACAATTAAGTATCAATATATACATGGAGCACACTTGTATATTATATGTAATACAAAAGTATGAGATAACATAATATCAATTATATTAACAAAAAGCGGGGCTTGTCTCGTAGGCACCTCTCGCCCATCCAAATACTTGACAATATCATACTAAAGAAATATTATAAGAGATAGCGAAATTAGGAGGGTGAAAGATGATAAGTGAAAATCTATTTTCAAAGAGCTCTCTTGAGTACCTGGAGAAAGCTAAGGAGATTGCTCGCCGGGAAGGTGAAAGCAAGGTTGATACGGACCACATGCTTCTTGCTCTTCTATCCGATGAGCGCTCTCCCCTTGCTAAGTTTCTAAGCAAGAGGGGTATTGAGAGAAAAGAGTTTATAAAAAGGGTTTCCGAACACCTGTCAAACCTGAGAGAACAGATCGACAAGGCGGTAGAGCAGGAGGCTCAGCACCTCATAAACTTGAGAAGCCAAATAATGCAGGTAAAGTCCGACATAGGAGGAGTTCAGGCGGAGCTGTCAAAGATAAGGAGGGCAAAGGAAAAGATAGAGAGGGAGATGGCTCAAGCCCGTAGATACGGAGATTACTGGACTTTGGAGAGCCTTGAGCTTGAGCTGAGGAGACTTACCTCTTTGGAAGAGAACTACCGCAAGCAGTTAGAGAGCGTTGAAAAGAGTTTAACCTCTGTGTTTAAACCAGAAGATGTGCGTGCCTTCCTAAACAATCAGCTCTCAATAGACGGACTCATAAGAAAGGCGATTGAGGACTCTTCCCTTATAAAACAGGTCAAGGAGATAGGAATCTCACCCGACAGGGTAATTGATAAGATAGCAAAGAGGGTTTTCGGGAAAAGCCCTGCCTTTGATTACAGCGAGAACCTTACAAAGGTTCTTGAAGATGCCCAGAACAAAGCCCTTTCCGAAGGAGAGTCTCAGGTTCAACCCTCTCACCTGGGAACAGCTCTCATAGAAGCCAAAGAAACAATAGGGGGTAGATTAATAAATCAAGTGATAGGAGGTGATAAGGAGATGAAGGATGTAGGACAAGAGCTTAAGGAAGAGGAGAAATCTCCTCTTGAAAGGTTCGGAGTTAACTTGACAGAGCTTGCCAAAGAGGGAAAGCTTGACCCTGTTATAGGGAGGGAAAGAGAGGTAAATCAGCT
>CAYSNS010000058.1:0-6630 GCA_964432395.1 uncultured Aquifex sp.
GAGGTTATAAAGCTCGTGGAGGAGTCTGAGGAGATAACCCTGAGAAGAACTCAAGAAGGATACTCCCTGATTGTTGCGGACGTTACAGGCTATCTCCAGGCTTCTGGCAGAACTTCACGCATGTATGCGGGTGGTATAACCAAAGGAGTTTCCTACCTGCTGGTGGATGACAGAAAGGCCTTCAACAACCTCGTGAGGAAGGTTCGGTGGTTTAACGAGGAGGTCAAGTTCTTTCATACATCGGAGATAGATATAGGGAAGCTCCTTACTCAAATAGAGCGGGATAGAAGGAAGGTAAAGGAGTATCTTTCTGAAGAGGTAACCCCGGAAGCCAAGGAGCACGTTAAGCCTGTTTTGGTCGTGGTGGAGTCTCCCAACAAAGCAAGAACGATAGCTAACTTCTTCGGTAAACCCATAACGAGGAGATTCGGAGAGCTTGAGGTCCTTGAGGTTACCGCAGGTGACATTTACCTCATGATAACCTCCTGTGCGGGGCATATACTTGACCTTACAAAAGAAGGTGGGTTTCATGGAGTAGTAGTTAAGGGGGAAGATTTCATTCCCGTATACGAAGTTATAGAGGATAAGGAATCTGTAGTCCGTGGGCTCAGACAAATTGCCCAGGAAGTGGACAGCGTATACGTAGCCACGGACCCGGACACGGAGGGTGAGAAGATAGGCTGGGATACAGGAGCACTTCTCAAGCCCTACGTGAGGAGCGTAAAGCGTATAGAGTTTCACGAAGTTACCAGAAGAGCCATAAAAGAGGCCCTGGGCAGTCCCAGGGAGTTCGATGAAAACTTGGTAAAGGCACAGGTGGTTAGGAGAATCTCGGACCGCTGGGTGGGTTTTGAGGTCTCACGCATACTCCAGAGCACCTTTCAGAAGCTCTGGCTCTCAGGGGGAAGGGTGCAGATTCCGGTTCTGGGATGGATAATAGAGAGGGAAAGGGAATACAGAAAGAAAAGACCCGTAGTTCAGCTGACCTTCAAGGACGGAAGCAAGTGGCTGAGGGTTGAGTTTGAATTTACTACAAAGGGTGAGGCAGTGGAGTTCTTTAATAAGCTTATCACCGCTAAGGTAGAGAAAATAGAGGAGAAAGTTGAAGAGCAACAACCACAACCGCCATTTACAACGGACGCACTCCTTAAGGAAGCCTCTGACAAGCTCAGGTTCAGCGTAAAGAAGACCATGAATCTGGCTCAGGAGCTGTTCGAAAGAGGCTTCATAACTTACCACAGGACAGACTCAACCAGGGTATCGGATACGGGTATAGCTCTCGCAAAGGCCTTTATTACGGAGGGTTTTTCCGAAGAGCTGTTTAAACCAAGGAAATGGGGTGAAGGTGGCGCTCATGAATGCATAAGACCTACAAAGCCTATGGACTGGGAGGAGCTGAGAGCTCTTGTTCTATCGGGTCAAGTTCAGGGACTCCACAGAGACCACATTAACCTGTATGAGCTTGTATTTAGAAGATTCATGGCCTCTCAGATGAAGCCCGTAACCTTCAAGACAAGCAGGGTTGTCCTGCGTGCACTCGGTAGGGAAAAGGAGCTCATCCTCAGAACGGAGATACTTGAGGACGGGTTTAACCTTATGTATCCTGTGGAGCTTCATCCCGACCTGAGAGGAGAAATTGATGTATCCTCGGTAAAGGAGTTTAAGGAGGTTCCCAAGGCATACCTTTTTACCCAGGGAAGTCTGGTTCAGGAGATGAAGAGGAGGGGTATAGGAAGACCCTCCACGTATGCGAGCACCGTTGAAAAGCTCTTAGAAAGGGGATACGTGATAGAGAGAAACCGCTTCCTTATTCCTACAAAGCTCGGAAAGGACATATACAGTTTCCTGAAGGAGCAGGAAAAGATACTTCCTTTCGTTTCCGAAGAGTTTACTAAGAAGCTGGAAGGCATGATGGATGAAGTAGAAGAAGGCAGGGAGGACTATAAGAATATTCTTAAAAAGCTATACGAGGATATAATAGAGTTTGAGGCGAGCGTGAGGAGGTAGTGAATATGAACTATCATCCCTTGGTCATATACTTTGCGGTTGGAACGCTTATATTTTCCTACGGTGCTTACTTCCTATACTTTACCTTCATGAAAAATAGCCGTTTTGTGTTTTACTACGCCCTTACGAACCATGCTATGGCTACGGTATTTTCTATACTTGCGGTCCTGACGGGGCTATCCGTTGCAGGAACACAATACGTCCAGCAGAAGGCACCTTTTATATTCCTCTTCCCTCACAAGTGGCTGGCTCTGGCTCTGGCGGGTTATACCCTTGTTACCTTTATATTCCTGTGGATAAAGCAGACCGAAATAGGAAGGAAGATAGGTATAGCCTTTTCTTTTCTGGGCTTGGGCCTTTCCTTTGCGGTCTTGGTATTCGGGTGGCTCCTGAGATTGATTTTCTTCTGAGGAAGAATAATTTTTAGCGTATGCTTGAGAGGTACGAGATTCTATCAAAGTATAGGGGACCCGAGGATATAAAAAAGCTTTCTTACCAAGAACTCAAAAAGCTGGCAAGAGAGGTCAGGGACTACATAATAGAAGTTACCTCAAAGAACGGTGGGCACGTGGGCCCTGGTCTGGGTGTGGTTGAGCTCACCATAGCACTGCTCAGGGTCTTTGACCCGCCCAAAGATGTAGTTGTATGGGACATAGGACACCAGGGCTACCCTTGGAAGATTTTGACCGACCGCAAAGAGCGGTTCCCTACCTTGAGAAAGCACAAAGGCATAGCGGGGTTCCTGCGCAGGGAAGAGAGTCCTTACGATGCCTTCGGTGCTGGACACAGCTCAACTTCTATATCCGCAGCTTTGGGCTTCAGGATAGGTAAGGACCTTAAAGGTGAAGAAGGATACGTTATAGCTGTCATAGGTGACGGTGCTATGACCGCCGGGATGGCTTTCGAGGCCCTCAATAACGCAGGGCATATAAGGCCGGACAGGTTCATAGTCGTTCTAAACGACAACGAGATGTCCATATCTCCCAACGTGGGTGCTATCTCAACTTATCTCAGCAGGATAATAAGCGGGCACTTTATCCAGGAGTCAAGACAGAAGATAAAGAGTCTTCTAAGTCACTTTGGAGAAACACCTTTGAGGTTTATGAAGCTTACCGAGGAGTTCCTCAAGGGCCTTATATCCCCGGGGGTGTTCTTTGAAGAGCTGGGTTTCAACTACATAGGTGTTATAGACGGGCACGAGCTTGAATCCCTTGAGCAGACACTTCAGAACGTCAAGGACATAAAAGGGCCTGTTCTTCTCCATGTGGCTACCAAAAAGGGAAAGGGGTATCCCCACGCGGAGGAAGACCCTGTAAAGTGGCACGGAGTTGCACCCTACAAGGTGGATTCGGGAGAGATAATAAAGAAACCATCACCTCCTACTTGGACCTCGGTATTCGGTAAGGCTGTAGTTGAACTTGCTCAGGAGGATGATAAGATAGTGGTCATCACACCCGCCATGAAGGAAGGCTCGGGCCTTGTAGAGTTTGCGAAGCGCTTTCCCGACAGGTTCTTCGATGTGGGCATAGCGGAACAGCATGCGGCCACCTTTGCAGGAGGTTTGGCTTGTGAGGGCTTAAAGCCTGTTGCCTCTTACTACTCCACGTTCTTGCAAAGAGCCTACGACCAGGTAATTCACGACATAGCCCTCCAGAACCTGCCTGTGACCTTTGCAATAGACAGGGGAGGTCTTGTGGGAGATGACGGGCCTACCCATCACGGAGTCTTTGACCTCTCCTATCTCAGGTGTGTTCCCAACATGGTGGTGTCCGCTCCCAAAGACGAGCAGGAGCTCAGGAACCTCCTTTACACAGCCATAAATAGCTCAAGGCCCTTCGCGATAAGGTATCCCAGAGGTGTGGCCTACGGAGTTCCTACCGAGGGCTTTGAGGAAATACCTATAGGTAGCTGGGAAGAGCTTATTGAAGGAGAGGACCTCGTCATACTCGCGGTGGGATATCCGGTCTATCAGGCCCTGCGCGCCTCCGAGAATCTGTATAGGGAAGGTATAAGGGTAGGTGTGGTAAACGCACGCTTCGTAAAACCCCTGGATGAGAGCATGCTTCTGGACCTGAGCAAGAGATACGATACCTTCCTCACGGTTGAAGACAACACCGTTGTAGGAGGTTTTGGAAGCGCAGTGCTTGAGTTTCTGTCCAGCAAGGGCATACTAAAGAAGGTGGTAAGGTTGGGTGTTCCTGACAGATTTATAGAGCATGGAAATCAAAACCTGCTCAGGAACCTGGTAGGTATAGACTCAGAAGGTATAGAAAAAACTGTCAGAGATATCCTTATGAGGAAGACCGCAGGTTATTAATCAGCTTTATAGAGCTATAAAATCCATAGCTTGAAGGGTAAGCAAACTCTCACATAATTTATAAGGAGGGGGCGTGTGATATGGAACAGGTTGAGGAGTTTACCTTCAATATAAAGAAATTTCTTTCCGGAGTCGGGAGCGCAAGGGAGGAAGAGCTCCGCAGGTTGAGGGATTGGCTCGGCAGGAACGAGAAGAGGTTTATGTGTATACTGGAGCACCACTTTGCCTTCGGCGACTATGCACACCTTATAGAGGACTGTGAAAAGGACAGGTGCATGGTCAATTACCTCAAGATATACAAATACATAAACATACTGGGTCTTCAGCTGAGTATGACCGTCTACCCTGTGATTCTGTGGGACATTCCCCTCGGAGGTGCCCATCATATACTCTACAACGCTCAGTTCAGATATAAAAAGGGTTGGATATCCAAGAAGGAAAACATAGAGATAAACGGCAAAGACGTGGAAGAGTATGTGCTGGAAAAGTTTCCTAAAGATGGAGTATACATAGCTCACAAGCTACAGAGCGAAGTGATAAAGCTTGCGGACTACATAATAAGCGTGTTTTTTTCAAAGATAATGAAGTGCGAGGGTATAAACGAGATTATGGTCTGACCAGCTCACGTGCCACGAGTTCAATAGCCTTCTGTATTCCTTCTGTCCTTATAACCTGACTGAACCCAGAAACGTCCGCTATCCAGAAGCTTTCTTTCCTCCTTACCTCCACAAGGAACTTCTGGGTAAAACCCTCCTCCGATAGGAGAGTTTCTATAAGGTATGAGTCTTGCCTGCTGAAAGCTCTGAAGGTCTTTACGATAACCTTATCCGAGGGTCTGAGCTCCCGGTTTTCTATATGTTCAAATCTCGGTTCTCCTTCTATCCTTACAGGAAACAACCGTGCCACCTCCTTTATGGAAGGAAAACCGGTGCTGGGAGGTTCACTTATTTTCGTCAACCTGATTTCGTAGAGCTTCTTCCCCTTAGAGAGCCACTTGCTCTCATACTTAGTTAAAGGCTCATCAATACTCAGCTCCCTTACCGAGCTTTCTAAACAGCCGGTATTCTTAGCTTCTTCAAGTGTATACTCTAAAAAGGGATAGTGATCTGTTCTGAGGAGTATGCATCCCCCGTGGTTGAGCTTTTTGGAAAACATAAGCAGATTCTTTCTGGAAGTGAGTCTTCTCTTGTGGTGTTTCTTCTTAAACCACGGGTCGGGGTAGTTTATAAAAATTCTATCTACAGAGTGGTCTTCAAGTAGAAAATAGAACCCCCAAAAAGCGTCCATCTGAACACAGAATACGTTCTTGAGGTTTTCCTTCCTTACTCTCTTTAAGAGCTTCTCGATAGATATACCTGAGAGTTCAAAGCCAACTACGACCCTATTTGGATTGAGCTTGGCGAGCCTAACCGTAAAGTCTCCCCTGCCGAATCCTATCTCCGCAAGTATGCCCTTCCATTTTAGAGGTTTCTCAACATCTGCGGGATTTATCAGGCAGTTCATAAACTCCTTATCCGTTAACCTACCCTCAGCTCCTCCATCTTCGCTTTTATGTCCTGTATCTTCTCTTCAAGCTCTTTTACCCTTTCCATGGTCTTCGGGCAGTAAAAGACCTCTCCTTTGGATAGGTATCTTGCTCTCTTCTTGAGGTCTTTTATCCTTCTGCGGAGCTTTCTTATGTCCGATGTATAGAACCATACAGCTATGGAGCTTGCGGTCCTGAGAAGGTCCTTACCGTTGGCTCTCAGTTCCCTCTTGAGCCTCCTTCTTTCCTTCTGTCCCGCATGGAAGGACAGAAGCTCCACTCTTTTCCCTTTCCCTTCCTTTACCAGGCTTTCCATTACGCTCCTGAAAGAGCCCTGAAGCTTCTTCTTAGAGTCCCCTATCTTTACCCAGAGCTCCATTATGGCACCTCCTTTAGGAAGGATGATATTATAGCAAATCGTTTATCATAACCTTTCATGGAGCTGAACCTTTCCCTCCAGGAGGTTAAGAAGCTTTCTAAGGAGTTCAACGTAATACCCCTGTATACGGAGATACTTGCGGATGTTGAGACGCCCCTCTCTCTGTTCTTGAAGCTTGAGGAGAGCGAGCGTTTTAACTTCTTGCTCGAGAGTGCGGAAGGCGGGGAAAAATGGGGTAGGTTTTCCTTTGTTATCTCCGGCTCTTCTTTTTACATACGCACGAGGGGACAACTGGGAGAGATATACAACAGAGGGAGAGTTGAGTTCTTCCAGACTTCCGACCCTCTAGGGAAGGTGGAGGAGATTGTCCAAAATTACAGGGTCTTTGAAGACCCTCTGCTC
>CAYSNS010000059.1:0-6596 GCA_964432395.1 uncultured Aquifex sp.
CGTAGAGTCTCTCCCTGTTTATGGTTATCCTCACCTCCGGTTGGTTTATCCTTATGTCCGTATCTACATCGGTGTATCCTCCCGCCTCCTCAAGAAATCTCGTGAGCTTCTGGGCGACCCTGTAAAGCTCCTCAAGGGAGTCTCCCCTCACGACGTATTGAATGTCCGTCTGTCTCCCGCCCCTTGCACCCACGACCGAGGGAACATCAACGGAAGCCCTAACATCCTTTATCTTTCTAATCTCCTTCCTTATCTGTCTCATCACCTCACCCATGTGAGGTCTCTCATTCCTCTCTTTAAGGGTTACGAAGAACATACCCCCATTCACCGTAGGGCTTATAAGCCCCTCACCCACAGCCATACCGTAGCGAAGTATGTAGGGGTTATTTACAAGAACCTTCTCTATCTCCCTCGCCTTGCGGTTGGTAAACTCAAAGGAAGAACCCAAGGGCGTCTCAAACCTCACTATGAACCTGCCCTCGTCAACGAGGGGAAAGAACTCCTTCTTTGTGAGTTTTGCAAGCTGAAAGCCTGCAAGAACCGTTCCCCCGCAAAAGAGCAGAACCAAGAGCTTGTGTTCCAGCGCCCACCTCAGAGCTACGTCAAAGAGACTCTCAAACCTCTCGTAGGCACGCATGAAGGGGTTTTTTGCTCCTACCCTGACAAGCCTTGCACTCAGCATCGGAGTTAGGGATATGGAGACCAAGAAAGAGACCGCTATCGCGGTTATAAGAGAGAGGGTAAAGACACCGAAGAAAGTCCCTATGGGACCCTTCAGAAAGAGGACAGGCAGGAAGATAACTATCAGTGAGGAGGTTGAGGCAAGGAGTGCAAAGACAACAACCCTTGTTCCCTTCTCTCCCGCCTCCGTTCCCTTCAGACCCTCCTCGTTCCTCCTGTATATGCTCTCAAGGACAACTATGGCATCGTCTATAACTATGCCCACAGCCACCGCAAGAGCCAAGAGACTCATAGTGTTCAGGGAGTTGCCCGTCATATAGAGGACAAAGACCGTCCCGAGAATGGATATAGGTATGGCGGAAACGGGAATGAGAGTGAACCTAAGACTCCCGAGGAAGAGGAAGACGACAATCGCGGTAAGGAGACTCCCCAGCACTATCTCGTGAACCGCATCGCTCATGCTCCTCTGGATAAATACCGAGGCATCGTAGTTAACGTCTATCTGCACACCCTTTGGCGCTATCTTCCTGAGTTCCTCTATCTTCTCCCATACCCTCCTTGCGGTCTCAACGGTGTTGGACTTGCTCTCTTTGTAAATAATCAGGGCTACCGCGGACTTGAGGTTGAAGCGAACGGTGTTTCTCTTCTCCTCGTAGGAGAACTCCGCATGTCCAACGTCCTGAAGCCTGACCCCGTCCCTTATTACAAGGCGGTTCAGTTCCGCAGGGTCTTTGAACTTTCCCACTATGCGGAGTATATACTCTCTGTTTTCTCCGTAAATCACGCCTGCGGGCGTCTCTATATGATTGTCTTTGAAAGCCTTTATGATGTCTCCTACCGTAAGCCCCCGTGCGGTCAGCCGGTCTGGGTCTACCCTTATCCAGAGAACTCTGTCTCTGAAACCCCCCATGTGAACCTCACCCACACCCCTTATGCGCTCAAACTCCCTCTTAACCACCTTGTCCGCAAAGAAGGAGACCGTCTCGTAGTCCGCATTCCCGTGAACGAGGACAGCCATTATGGGTGCGAGGGAGGTGTTTAGCTTCCTTACAACAGGTAGGTCAACACCTTCGGGAAGTCTTCTGAAAGCCCTCTGGGCTACATCTCTTACCTCCTGAGAGGCTACGTCTATGTCCTTGTCAAGGTCAAATATCACCGTTACACGGGAAAGCCCCGCATAGCTTTTTGAGACTATAGCATCAATCCCGCTTATGCTCGCAAGGTCTTCCTCAATCACCCTCGTTACGGTTGTATCAACCACGTAAGGGTTAGCCCCCTTGTAGGTGGTGCTTATGGTGACCATGGGAAAGTCCACATCGGGAAATCTGTCAACGGGGATGTTCTTGTAGGAGTAAAAACCCAGTATGACGAAGGAGAGCATGAGCATCAGGGTAGTTACGGGGCGGTTGATGAAGAATTTATACATTAGTTGTAGATTATAATATGGATATGACTCGTCAGTCAGTTCTCCTGATAATCCCCTTCCTATTTATACTGCTATCCTGTTCCGCGGAAGAGAAGAGAGAAGTCTCAAATAAGAAGGAGAGAATATTCTACGTCAGGACGTTACAGGTAGAGGTTAAGGAGCTCTACACCCAATACAGAACGAGCGGTTACTTTGAAGCGGTTCACAGGGTTACCCTCAGACCGGAGGTAAGCGGTAGGGTAAAGGAGCTGTTTGTTGAGGAAGGCGACTACATAAGAAAGGGACAGCCTGTGCTTAAGATAGATGACAGTCTATACAGAAAGGCTTACAGGGAAGCGCTCTGGAACGTGGAAAGAGCCAGGAGGGAGCTTGAGAACCTAAGGAGTGTATACGAGCGTCGCAAGAAGCTCTTTGAAAAGGAGCTAATAAGCAAGGAAGAGTTCGAAGAGGTAAAGACACGTCTTGAGATGGCCAGAGCACGACTAAAAGGTCTAACTGCAAGTCTTGAGAGGAGAGAGCTGGAGCTTTCGAAAACTCTCCTAAGGAGTCCTGTAGACGCTTTCGTTCTCAGGCGAACCGTTGATTTGGGTGAGTATGTGACCCCTCAGAAGGAAGTATACGAGCTCGTTAAGACAGAGCCCCTGCGATTCGTTTTCAAGGTCCCGCAGGAAGTTGTAAGCCTGCTGAGCACAGGAGACATCGTAACTGTAGAAAGCGGAAAGGTAAAGGTAAGAGCTCCCATATACTACATATCTCCTTCCGCGGACGAGAGGAAGCTCTTTACCGTAAAGGTAAGGGTAGACGGGCAAGCCGGTCTGAAGCCTGGCACCTACGGAGAAGTATCTTTTGACTACAGGAAGGTCAAGGGTATCCTGATTCCTGAAGAAGCTCTCCAGCTATCTCAAAGACAGAGCTTCGTATGGGTTGTGAGAAATTCAAGGGCTCTCAAGCTACCCGTTGAGGTCGTTGCTCACAGAGAAGGAAAGGTGGCGGTCAGAGGTCCTTTCAAGGAAAAGGACAGGATAGTAGTTGAAGGCTTCATGTTCCTATACGAAGGGGCTAAGGTGACGGAAGAATGAGCGTTATGCTTCTTCTCCTGTTAACGGTAGTCTGCTGGTCCCTTGACCTTGAAGAAATCAAGGAGCTCGCTGTGAAGAACCACATAGACAGCGTAAAGTCCCAGCTTGAGTTGGAAAGCCTGGAAGAGAAGATAAAGGAAGTAAGGGCGGGTATACTCCCTTCTGTTAGCTTCGGTGTAACATACACCAGATGGGATACCAACTACATATCCGCCTTCGTTCCCGAGAACAAGTATTTTGCCAATCTCAGACTTGACCAGAGAATATTCGATAAATCACTCTGGGAGGCTCTGAAGGTAGCAAGGGAAAGCAAAGAGGTTCAGAACTTTGTAATTGAAGAGGTAAGGCAGAAACTCCTTGCGGAAGTTGAGAAGCTCTACTGGGCTGTGCTCCTGAAAAAAGAAATCCTTAAGGAGAAGGAAGAGTCCTTCCAATACTGGCAAGACTACTTTGCCCTTGTTAAAGAGAAATATGAACAGGGGATAGTCCCCAGATACGAGTTCCTCAGGGCACGGGCTCAGCTCCGGCAGGCTAAGGCGGACCTGATAAGAGCAGGTGGCGAGCTAAAAAGCTCTATAAACTCCCTCAAGGCTTTTTTGAGAATCGTGGGAGAGGTTGAGATAGAAGGCAAACTGAGGAAGGAAGCCCTCGCAATAGAAAACCCTCTGAGAGTTCTCCTTGAGAAGAGCCCTACCCTAAAGCTTCTAAGGGCAAGGCTCAAGTTGGCGAGAAGCAAGGTAAAGCTTAAGGAAGCTCAATACTTTCCCAGGCTCTCTTTCTTCTTCAACTACAACCTTGAAAATATCATGGACTTTGATGGAGGGAGGCTGAAAGAAGACTACAGACACGGTTATAACTTCGGAATAAAGCTGGACTTTTTATTATACGATGCGGGGAGGAGGTCCGCTCAGATCCGACAGGAACGAATAGAACTCAGGAAAATATCAAAGGAGCTTAAGTTTACAGAGAACAAGCTTAAAAACGAGCTTGAAACGTTATTAATCCGGCTCAGGAGCGCGGAAGAGGAGTTATCAGCGAGGGAAGATAGTCTCTTAGCTTCTCAGGAAGCTCTCAGATTTTCCACCGAAAGGTATAGGGAAGGCGTAGGGTCTCAGGTAGAGCTTCTTGAAGCGAGAAAAAACTACGAGCAGGCAAAGCTATCTTTGCTCAACTCAATCTACAACTACAACTCTATAGTGGTAGATATTAAAAAACTTTTGGGGTGGTTTTAGGTGCTCAGATGGACGTTTTTCCTCGGAGTTACGTTCCTTTACTTTTTTAACCTTGGACTCAATCAAGTGTGGCAACCTAACGAAGCATTCTATGCGGAAGCGAGCAAGAATATGCTCAAAAGCGGTGACTTCCTGACACCAATTTACAACGGAGAGCTCCGTCTTAATAAACCTCCCATGACCTACTGGCTTACCGCTCTGAGTTTCTTCCTCTTCGGCGTGAACGAGTTTGCCCTCAGATTCTTCCAGGTGCTGGCGGGGCTCGGGACGGGAGCGGTTACGTATCTATTTGCCAGAAAGCTTGCTGGTGAAACCTCAGCTGTTTTTGCCTTCTTAGCTCTTACTCTTTCATTCCAGTTTGTAGCCAACGCACGGTATACATCTCCGGAAGTGCTTTTAAGCTTCTTTACTACGTGCACCTTATACCTGTGGTTCATAAGTTACGAAAAGAACAACAATACGCTCTTTTTCCTCGCCCTTACCTTCTCCGCCATGGGGGTTCTTACCAAGGGTCCTGTAGGTTTCCTAATGCCTGCGGGGATAATATTCGTATACCTGCTAATAACAGACCCTAAAGAACTCCTGAAGGTCAAATACTACATCGGAAGTCTATATGCTCTACTCACGAGCGGTTGGTGGTTTCTGTATCAGTATATGACTCACCGTGAAGAGTTTACAAAGGTGTTTGTAAAGGAGAACATAAAGCGCATCTATGCCCTTGAACAGGACCCTTTTTACTTTTACCTGCTTGATATAAACATCTCCTTTCTTCCCTACTCATTCATCTTTTATTTGGCCCTTTTCTGGGCCTTAAAAAATAGGCGTAGGACACTACTCTTTCCAACAGTCTGGTTCCTGACAGTTTTTGTAGCTTTTTCGTTGGTAAGGATGAAGATACCCGTTTACATCATGCCTGCCTTTCCCGCTATGGCAATATTGACAGGAGCATTTCTATCCGAAGAAGAAAATAAAAGGTATCTGAGGCTCCTGCTTATCTTTATATCGGTGCTTATCGTAGGAGCGGTATGGGTGGGAGCCTTTTCTCTTGTTCTTAACCCTTTCTTCCTGCTCCTGGCAACCCTGTTACCGCTTGCCTCTGCTTTGGGGAAACGCTTTGCCTTTGCTCCCGCCTTTGCAGGTTTTGGGCTCCTTCTCTACCTGGCAGGAGTTTTTCTACCCTTTGTAGAGGATAAAAGACCATACAGAGAAATAGGTGAAAAGCTCCGAGAGATAGACCCGCAAGCTAAACTCAGAACCTACGAACTGGGAGCGTTCCATCACAGCCTGCCCTTCTATGCGGACAGGATAGTTATCAAGAATGTAAAACCGCAGAATGTGGGGGCTCCCTCCCTCGTGCTAGTTAAGGATGAGCTTTTGGACTGCTCCGCTATAGCCAGATGGAAACTCTACAGAGGTTCAGAGTCTCGCTTCTTTAAATTCCTCAGCGATATAAAGAGGGATAAAAACTTTGATGATTTTAAGCTTTGCATTTTGCAGTCCCAAATGTAAAATGTATAACCATGTTTGAGCAGGAGCTACTGGAGAAGCTGAACTCCCATATAAATTACTTTCCTAAGAAGGAACAGGCTATACTCCTGTGCCTACACACGATACAGGACCACTACGGGTATATACCCCGTGAGAGTCTTGCTCCCCTTGCGGAACTGCTGGGTATGTCCTTGAATCACGTAGAGCAGGTGGTGGCATTTTACGATATGTTTGACAGGGACACACCCGCCAAATACAGGATTAGAGTCTGCGTAAGCGTAGTGTGCCACTTCATGGGAAAGCATGAACTTCTCAAAGCTTTGGAGAAAGTTCTCAAGATAAAGCCTGGAGAAGTTACACCTGACGGCAAGTTCAAGATTGTGCCCGTTCAGTGTCTCGGAGCCTGCTCAGAAGCTCCGGTCTTTATGGTAAACGAAGATACCTACAAATTTGAAGGAGAGGAGAAGTTAAATGAGGTCTTATCCCGCTATACCTAAGATTTATGCGGAGACAACCCTCAATATGCTCCTAAAAAGGGCAAAGAAGCCTAGGGTTCATTCTATAGATGAGTATCTGAAAGATGGGGGATATCAGGCCCTTGAAAAGGCTCTGAATATGGACCCCTCGGAAATTATAGACTGGGTGGAAAAGAGCACCCTCAGAGGAAGGGGAGGTGCAGGATTTCCTACG
>CAYSNS010000060.1:0-6593 GCA_964432395.1 uncultured Aquifex sp.
AAGGAGACTTCGATATACTCTGCGGGACGAATATGTTCATGCACAAGAACTTTGAAAAGCTCCTGAGCTTCCCCTTTCGCTTCATATTCATAGATGACATAGATTCTTTTCTCAAGCGTTCAAGAAATGTGGACAACCTCTTCAAACTTCTGGGTTTTTCCTCCGAGGAGATAGCACTTGCCCTTAAGAAAAACAAGACGGAGGAAGACCTTGAAAGGCTTGCATGGATAAGGGAGCGCAGGAAGGAAAGGGTCCTCGTGGTTTCCTCTGCAACGCTTAAGCCCAAAGGCAACAGACTTCTTCTTTTTAAGAACCTCCTGGGCTTTGAGGTTCAGAAAGCTATAACTACACTGAGAAACGTAGAAGATGTTGCACAGCCGGTAAGTAGTTTACAGGAAGCACTTGAGCTTTCGGAAAAGCTTATAAAGAAGCTACGCAAAGGAGGCCTTGTTTATCTATCTACTTCCTACGGAAAGGACAAAGTAAAAGAGGTCGTGGATTTTTACAGAGAGAGGGGAATAAAGGCGGTGAGCTATCTTGAGCACGAGCCCCAGGAGCTATACAGAGTTCTTGAAAAGGGTGATTTTGACGTTGCTGTGGGTATATCTCACATATCAAACCCTCTGGTGAGAGGTCTGGACCTTCCCCACATTATTCGCTATGCGATATTTTTAGACCCGCCGAAACATCTATTTCCCACAGAGCTTACGCTTCAGCCCTCTACCCTGTTTTCCTTACTTTTGGCCCTGCTGAGAATATTTGAAGAAAACGAAAGGCTAACTGCCATGAAATACTTAAACTACGTGAAAAGATATCTAACCTTGAAAGAGGAACAGCTCGGTAGGTATCCCCGCATAAGGGAAAGACTTCAGGAGGTTAAAGACTTTCTGGAATCACACCTGAGAGATGAGAGCTTTTTAAGGAAGATAGAGTCATCGGAAGATATATCTCTGCTCAGAGATGGACAGGAGCTTTACCTGGTTATCGGGGATGCAAACGCATACATACAGGCATCTGGCAGAACGTCGCGCTTTATACCGGGAGGTATGACCAAGGGCCTGTCCATTCTCCTCTACTCGGATAGGAAGGCTTTTACATCGCTGAAGAGGAGGCTCTCCGCATACTTTATGCAGTCGGATGTGGAGTTTAAAAAGCTGGAGGAAGTAGACCTTGAAAAGCTCATGAAAGAGATAGACAAAGACAGAGAGAGGGCAAAGCTCGCGCTGGAAAAGAAGCTGAGCTCGGAAGTAGGAGACCTTTTTAAGACAACCCTTGTGGTTGTTGAGTCCCCCAACAAGGCAAGAACTATAGCCAGCTTCTTTGGAAAGCCACAGATGAGGCTTGTTCATGGTTCTGTAGCCTACGAGGTTCCCCTCGGTGAGAGACTCCTGGTAATTACTGCCTCTTTGGGTCATGTGCTGGACCTCGTAACGCAAAAGGGCTTCTTTGGAATTCTGGAAGAGAGCCTTACTCCGGTGTATGACACCATAAAGAGGTGCAAAAACACAGGGCTACAACACACAGAACTGGAGTATCTGAAGAAAAGGTGCGACGGAAAGATAGAGGACAAGATAGATATAGTGGAGGGTCTGCGTGAGCTAAACTGGGAGGTGGACGAGGTATACATAGCTACCGACCCGGATGCGGAGGGTGAAAAGATAGCCTACGACCTTTTCCTGCTTTTGAGACCTTTCAATAAGGACATCAAGAGGGCGGAGTTTCACGAAGTAACTCCCAAGGCTTTCAAAAAAGCCATTGAGGACCCAAGGGACTTTAACTTGAACCTCGTAAAGGCTCAGATAGTCAGAAGGGTCCTTGACCGATGGGTAGGTTTTACCCTGTCCCGCATCCTGTGGAAGAACTTCAAAAGGAACTGGTTCTCCGCGGGTAGGGTTCAGACGCCCGTTCTCGGATGGGTGATAGACAGGCACGAGCGCTCAAAGGAAAAGAAGGGAGAGGTGATATTTGGGATAAGAGAACACACCTTTAGAGTTGACATAGATGACCTTGCGACTGCCCGGAAGGTCTATCGTGACCTTGAGTCCGCAAAGCTGTTTCTTCACTCCCCGCAAAAGGTAGAAAAGTCACCTCCGCCTCCCTACTCAACGGATACCGTTCTTGAGGACGCGAGCCAGAAGCTCCGACTTCCTGCCAGAGAAACTATGAAGCTACTTCAGAGCCTCTTTGAAGGGGGCTTTATAACCTACCACAGGACTGACTCCACTCGGGTTTCCGATGCGGGCAAATACGCAGTCGCCAAGCCCTATATATCGGAAAAGTTTGGAGAAAGTATGTTCCACCCACGCAGTTGGGGAAGCGGGGGCGCTCATGAATGTATAAGACCCACAAGAGCCTTAGACCCTTCCGACCTGTCCTTCATGCTCAATGCGGGTTTGGTTAACTTTGAGCATCCTAAGAACGCCCTCAAGCTATACCAACTCATATTTAACAGGTTTATAGCTTCGCAGATGAGGCCTGCCCGTGTGGTCGTCAAAAAGCTAAAACTTGAGCTCCCTTACTTTGAGTGGGAAGAGGAGGTGGTCACAGAGATTTTGGAGCACGGGTTTGACCTCGTGTATCCTACATTCACTCTCTTTCCCGATACGGAAGGTCTATACGTAGAGTTCAAAGAATTCAGAAAGGCGCCCAAAGTATCCCCCTTCACCCAAGGAACGCTCGTCCAGGAGATGAAGAAAAAAGGCTTGGGTAGACCTTCAACTTATGCCCACATAATCCAAACGTTGATAGACAGAGGGTATGTGAGGGAAGTAAGGGGCTACCTTATCCCTACAAGGATGGGTGTTGAGGTCTTTAGCTTCCTCAAGGAAAACTATCCTCAATACACGAGTGAAGAGCTTACAAGGAAACTGGAAGAGTCTATGGACCTCATAGAGAGCGGAAAGGTGGACTACAAAGACGTCCTGAGAGAAGCCTACAAAATAAAGAAGCTGTTGGAAGAGTTTGAAGATACAGAACTTCCGGAGGAGCTTAGGTATGGGTGATGTCCTGGCTCTCATACTCTTTATACTGGCTATTCACGGAGTTCTGTTTATCTACTGGAAGGGCATGGGACACGCCCGTCGCAAGAAGTACGAAAGGCTCAGAGGAAACGACAAATCCGGTCGTTAAAGCTTGGAAATCTCACTCTTTATCCTATCTATGGTCTCAACAGGCAGGGGCTGAAAGCCATACTTACCCGCTAAGTAGTAGCTGACCCAATCTCCCACGTGTATAAGGTGGAGTATCCTTGAAAGGTATGAGTTTCCGTCACCCCCGAGGACTACAGGGACTGCTCCCAGGTCCTTCAGCAGTTTTATGGTTATATCTACCCTCGCCCTAACCCTATCGTTGTCCTTGGGGTCAAAAATCACGAGGAACGCAAGCTTACTTCTCAGCTCCGCGTTCTCCCAGCCTACCACTTCGTTGTGGTGCATCTCGGGAAGTGTGGCGGTGTATGCGGGCGTCTTTGCGTTTTCGTTCAGCTGACCCTTCCACCTGTAGGCTACCGCTTCTGTCAGGGGAGTTGAGTATATAACGGGTATGTATGAGTAGAGCTTCTGAGCTATCTCCTCTCCTTTGCTCTTTATGCTTTCGTAAAAGCTCTTTAGATTTTCTCTTGCATCCTCAAGCTCTTCCCTGTCAATCCCGAGAAGACACAGAAGTTTGGAAAGCATAAATCCCAAAGCGAACCTGGGGACAAAGCCCTGGGGCACCTCAAGGTTCAGAACACCGTTGCTACCTGCAAGCTCTCCAAGCTTTCCTCCCGAACTTATGCAGACAACGGTAGCCTGTCTGCGAAGAGCTTCCGAAAAAGCACTTAATGTCTCTTCAGTGTTACCGCTGTAGCTGATGCACACGACAAGATGCTCTTCTCCATCCACTACGTTAGGCAGTCCATACCCTTTGTGCACCATCATCGGTATCTTGCATCCGCGATGCTCCATCCAGGACTTAGCTATATCACCCACTATGCCCGAGCCTCCCATACCGCAGAAGGTTATGGTGCGGTAGGTGGAGAGGTCCGTGTCGTTCTTCTCCCACTCAAGCTGGTCAGGGAAGCTTTTAAGCATCTGTTCAGGACTCATGCTCGCCCTCCTCTCAAACGCTGTTTTATTATATCCCTAAGCTCGCACGACTTCTCAAGAACTTCTTGATGAGGAAGTAATGTCCTGAATCCGTCGCCCTCAAAGTGAGTTCTGACACCCTCGTAAAACCCTACCGCCTTACTTATGGGGGGCTGTTGAGGTATCCCTACCGCCTCGGACAGCTTGGATACCATATAAAAACCTACTGTTTGCAGTGCGGATTCATCCTTTATCAGGGACGTTATTCTCTTGGTCTCCTTGCTTATCTCCTCTCTGCTTTGGGCGGATTCATTTATGAACTTCGCAAACTCTCTGTCCCAGAGCTCACCGAGCCACATAGGACCTCCCAAACTGAACTTAGCTCCGCACAGCGGACACCTCTCCTTGAGCTTCAGGGGGTCGTAAACCGCCTCTCTGTTCAGACAGTTAAAGCAGTAGAGTATGTATCCTACCTTTTCGAGAAGTGAACCTGTCACCTTAGCTCCCCTTTCCTTTGCGAAGAAGAGCTTGAAGTAGTGAAGATGGGAGTATGCAAATAACGGAATCATGGCTATGTCATGCTGAGCGCAGAGCTCTATAACCTTCTTTATCAGAATCCTTATGCCCACCTCGTGCTTGAACTCGTTTCTGAGGGGCCTTGCACCGTATCTGCGCATGCATGTCTTAGGGTAGGTGCCCGATAAGGGGGCTGTGTCGGTCGCAGTCAGACTCAGTATGCCCCCCCTTTTCATACTTAAGGCTACGGACTCTATGAAAGGAACAGGTGTTCCGAAGGGGTCAAGGTCTACGTAGTCAAAGCCGAACCCCCTGCTCCTTCTGAGGAAGAAGTTTGCATCTTCCGTGCTGATTTCATATCTGTGAGCAGGTATTTCGTTCATAGAAAAGTTCTTTTCCATAATCTCTGTTGCTTTCGGGTTTATGTCGTTTACAAACACCTTTCCCACGCAGGATGTTTCCTTCAAGAACCTTATGGCCCTTATACCGCTTGCGGACAGCGGGTCAGCTACATTAAGTTCTCTGTTGAATTTCCTACACAGGTATTCAAGTCCAAGAACAGCAAGGTCCCTGTTGACCCTCATCTTAGGGTTGTAAAAGACGGGCATGTCCGCAGAGACTACTTCACGTAGCTGGGGGACAATAACTTTGGCCTTTCCCTCCTGGACAGTTTCCATACCCTAATCGTGGGGGTACCGGGAGTCGAACCCGGACGGCCTTTCGGCCCGCGGATTTTAAGTCCGCTGCGTCTGCCAGTTCCGCCATACCCCCTGGGGCAAGACCTAAATTAGTATAATGCAATCCCAATGAGAGAACCCATAGTTGCGGTCGCAACCCCTTTGGGAGAAAGTGCTATAGGAATAGTTAGGCTTTCGGGAAAAGGTGTGCTGGACATAGTGAAAAAGCACTTCAGGACGAAATCTACCTTAAGGCCAAGATACGCTCACTACGGACAGCTCGTAGACGAAAAAGGAGAGATTATAGACGAAGGGATACTCATATACTACAGGGCTCCCCATAGCTATACAGGTGAAGACATGGTAGAGATAAACCTTCACGGCAATCCCCTCATACTGCAAAGGGCGGTTGAAACATTCCTGCGTGCGGGTTGCAGGCTTGCCCAGCCCGGTGAGTTCACCAAGAGAGCCTTCCTGAACGGGAAGATGGACCTCACTCAGGCGGAAGCGGTTGCGGAACTCATATCAGCCAAGACCGAGCTTGCGAGGAAAGTAGCCCTCAGACAGCTGAGCGGTGAGCTGAGCAGATACATAGCTCCATTGAGAGAGAGCCTCTTAGAGCTCAGTGCTTATATAGAAGCGGATATAGAGTTCTCAGAAGAGGATATACCCACCCTTTCCAAGGAACAGGTCCTCGATATGGTCAACAGGGTCATAGAAGGTATAGATAAGCTTCTGGAAACCGCTCACACAGGGAGGCTCATAAGAGAGGGATTGAAGCTCGCTATAGTGGGTAAACCCAACGTAGGCAAGTCCTCTCTCTTTAACGCCCTTTTGAAAAAAGAAAGGTCTATAGTTACAGATATAGAGGGAACGACGAGGGACTATATAGAAGAAAGCTTAAACCTCAAAGGTATACCGGTCCGGCTCATAGACACCGCGGGAATAAGAGAAACCCAGGACCCTGTGGAACGCATAGGCGTTCAGAGAAGTAG
Organism: uncultured Aquifex sp.; assembly: GCA_964432395.1. Lineage (GTDB taxonomy): Bacteria > Aquificota > Aquificia > Aquificales > Aquificaceae > Hydrogenivirga. The sequence continues at coordinate 6,253 of CAYSNS010000060.1, forward strand.
AGAGCAGGTTGAGGAAGCGGACGTTGTTCTCTTTGTCGTAGATGCTTCCGAGCCCTTGGACGATGAGGACATGGCCATATACGAGCTTGTGAAGAACAAAGACTTGATAGTAGTTTTCAACAAAGTTGATAAAGGCACACTTCTACCTCTTGAAATTTTTGAAGGACATTCTATAATAAAAGTCAGCGCCCTACGTGGTTACGGACTGAAAGACCTTGAGGAAGAAATTCTCAAAAAAGCGGGAGTGCTAACCCAGGAAGGATTAAATATATACGTATCGCTAAGGCATGAGGAGCTTCTTAAGAAATCAAAGAGAGTTCTGGAAGGCTTTAAAGAAAGAT
>CAYSNS010000061.1:0-6541 GCA_964432395.1 uncultured Aquifex sp.
AAAAAACCATAATTACCCCCGCAGAGATTGACAGCATACTAAGATTGTTCTCCTACTGTATAGTTACTTTTAAAACCCGCCTGCGGGTATTTCTTGCAATCCCTGTCCTTCAACGGATTGAAGATGCTCACGGGTTTACGGGATGCCCACTATTCCCCGTCCACCTTCAATCCCGCACAAATCCCTGCACACCGACAAACCTATTCAGTTGCCAAGGAGCCGGCGGGCACATTCAGTCCCGCAACATCACCTCAAGTGAGGTGGCTACACTTGAATATATAATAATTCCCTGTCCTCTATTTTCCAGTAGGGGCTTTCCGAATTCCCCATAACGCTCACCTCCTTTACGCTAAGGGGTATTTTGCCCATTTAACTTTTTTCTGGTATTAATTCCCTCAAGTCCTTGCTCAATTTTTCTTCAAGCTCCCCATTTCATGTGCCCTACTCTTTGCCTAAACCTTTCCCTTATCTCCTCTATTACCTCCTTCGCCTTTTCAATAACGTTCTCCTCGCTCACTTCCCTCTTTACCTCTTCAAACCCGGGCTTCACTCCGCAAGAGGCTATGAACATAGCGGTCTCTCCGAGGTCCGTGAGGTAGAGCCTGTCTCCGTCAAAGTCCCTCTCAAGGTAGAGAACCATATCGTCCCCATCGGGTCTCTTGACTCCCGTGTAGATAACGGTTCTGAGGGGTTCATCGTCTATCTCTACGTTTTCGGGGAAAACTTCCCAGAGCTTTTTGTAAACTCCGAGAGGTGCTACGCAGACGTTTCCGATTACGTTAAAGGGATAGTCAGAGCGGGCAATTGCGCCCAGAGGTGCGGTATCCCTCCCGTCCGTGACTATGAACCCATATTCCTCTTTACACCATTCCACCTCAAGGACGTAAGTAGGCTCCTTTCTAACAAGGATGTCTCCTTCCCATACGGGAACGCCTTTACTGTCCACCAGACCCGTGAACTGAAAAACGGGAGACAGAGGTCTCTTGAGGTAGTGAAGACCCGTATGGGGAGCGTGTATAACTCCGCACTCCCTGCTTTCGGGAAAGACCCTGAACCACACTACCTTCCCCTTCCTCGTCCTTGCAAGCTGTCTGAAGCTGAACCTGTCTGCACTCATACCTTGTACCTCCATTTCCTTAAAAACCCTTCCGGGTCTTCAAGGATTTCGGGGTTTTCCCTGATATTTCCCACCACTTCAAGATGGGTGGTGTTTCTAAGAGGATGTTCAAAACACCCGTATATAAATATTCCTCCGGTTCTGAGTTCGTGAAACTCTATGTCGGGACTCATTTTCACTACTGTTATTTTCAAGGGTTCTCTGCACCACTTGCAGTGATGTCCCCAGACTACGATGTCGTTTTCGTATATCCCTTTCCCATTCATGTCCGCCTTGCCTGTCCACCTGTCTATCTCAAACCTCGTGGTTGCAACCACAAGTCTTTCTTTGCCCTCTTCTAACTCGTGCAGGATAACATCTCCGTTACTTGCAAGGAGTATCTCTTTTATCACTCCCTCGTATCCCCTGTGGACTTCCTCGTAGAACTTTCTCTTTTCCTTGTCCCAAGCTCTAAAGATTTTCATCCTACCCTTACCTCCACAAGCTCAAACCCTTCCATCTTTTCGGGGTCAAACCCTTTCCAGTCCACAAGGAGCAGTCTTCCGCCTTCCTCTACAACCTTTGCGGAAAGTCCTCCATCACGATGGGGGTTTATGTAGGGTTCGTCTTCTTTCCTGCAATTGAACTGAGAGACCCTGAGAAAGAAGGGAGTGGTGGGGTGGAAGATAAGACCGAAGTCTCCCGCAAGGACTCTTTTCCACTCCTCGTAGAGAGCTTTTCCCTCTTTTGTCTTTCTATACGGAACTATTTTCGCTTCAAGGTGTTTTCCTTCCAAAAAGTCATACGCTTGAGGCTTGAGCTTGATGTCTTTTCTATTCTTGAGGTGCTCATACTTTTCAGGGTTTTTTATTACAGCCTCCGGGATAGACGTGTTATACATGATTATATCTTCCCTATCTATTCCGAGCTTTTCCCACAGAAAGTCCCTGAGTCTTTCCTGCCTCTTCTCAAGCTCTCTCTCGCACCTCTTGTAATACTCCTTCCTCCAACCTACCACTTCATACATCCTCATCGCTTACCTCCTCAACCTTGACAAGATTCGTTATGTCCGAAATCGCAATAATGACGATGTTTCTAAAACCGCTCCGTTTCCTGACCGTTCGGGTTATTTCGTCTAAAGATACGGGGGGTGTAACCTCAAGGGTAATGTTGCCCCAAGCACCTCTATCCCCGACATAGGAGACAAGAATGGTTCTTCCTTTCATCTTTACCCTCCTACCCGATATAGAAGAGAGGTATTCTCTTAGGCTTGTGTACCTTTACATAACAGTTAAGTTGCTTTCCATCGCTGAATATCTCCTCAATCGTTATCTTGAGAAGGTCTCCCTTGCTGATAAAGGTTTTCCCGTCTCCCGTGCTCTCAAGAAGATACCGCTTCCCATCTTTCTCAAAGGCTATGACAGCATCCCTGTCCATGCGGTCGGTGTCAATAGAGCAGAGATAAACTTCCCCTCCTAATGGAGCAAGAACTTCCACTTTTACAAAAGTCCTTATATCCTTCATCTCACCACCTCCATCAGCTACTTTTCTTCAACCTTCTTAAATGCTCTATTACCTTGCTTGCCTCTCGCTTGCTCAGCTCCCCTCTTCTCAAATTTTCAGGAACCCTATCTCCCATAATCTTAGTCATGAGATACATGAAGATTTCCACATACTCGGAGTGTATGGGAGCTCTTAAGGAGCTTTCCGATAGAACCATGAGAGCTTCTCTATCGCTTGCAAGGTCTATAAGCTCCGTTCTTCCTTCTTTGACCACTCTTAGCCTCTCTTCCTTTATTTCCTCCTTCAACCATTCCAAGTCCCTCGTCCACTCTCCTTGAGGAACGGGAAGAAGAGGAAGGAGCTCAAAAGACCTTTTCAGACTAACTCCCATCGTCTAACCTCTTTATGAGCTTCAGGGACGTGTATATGCTGAAACCGATAAAGGCGTAGAAGAAAAGGAGAACAAAAAGGATAAGTAAAAATATCCACTCGGTGTTGAACCCTAACTTATTCCTCGCTACCCGGCTTATATAGTAAAGGACCAGAAGAGAGAGTATTAACAAAGTTCCGTGCTTTGTAACGTTTCTGTGCACCCTCTTGAGTACTTCTATCTCCCCTATCCTCTTTTCCACCTCTTTAGACAGGTAGTAGTCTATGAATACCAGCACCGCTCCGACACCGATAGCTTCTAAAACTATCCTTTCCATCTTACTTTTCTCCTCTCAGCACCCTGCATTCATAAGCACTTATAAGCGTTCCGTCTTTTAGCTTTACAAAAACCTCGTCTCCGATCTCTTTGAATTGAGGGTTCTTAATAAGAACACCTCTGCATATCACGGGTTTGTTTTCCTTTACCATTTGAGCAACTTTATGGTCTTCCATCTGTTTATAGCTACTGACCCGATAAAAAGATAAGGATATTGCTGCTATTACAAGAGCAAAAGCGGGGAACATAAAAGGAACAGCACCCCCGGCAGCATACGCCCAGCCTGAAACGAAAACTAAAAGCGCAATAACACTGATAACGAGATAAATCTGGGGATGTATATCCAAAAGCACTTCCATCATCTCAGCACCTCCTCATATCTCCGACGAATACTTCCTTCTGCATCGGGAACATCTGAGTTCAAAAGCATAGATGCTCCTGACTCCCATCAAAACCTCCCATTTTCCTGCATCTGATTCTCTTTGCTCTTCCTCGTGATGGAAATATAGTCAGGATAGTTTTCTTTCAGCCTCTTCTCCTCTACTCTTACGGGCATGAAGGCGTATCCTTCCCCCTCCTTTTCTATACAAGAAAACTCCGCTACGTAAGTTTCGTATTCTCCGCTTTCTTCAAGCTCTTGTTGACAGGGAAGGCAGATAGGCGGACGACCCTCTTTCTTGAGAAACTCAGCTCTGTTTTCGGGTATTTTCTCAAAGCATCTTACGCACTCCACCTCTTACCCTCCTTCTGCGGGAAGGGCAAAACGCCCTCCCTCGGTGTTAGAGGTCAACATCAACCTCGTCCTCATAGTCCTCCCTGCCGCCCCCGTTGGCATCTTCTACCGTTACGCTTTCTCCCTTGGTTCTCAGAAGCCTCACCGTGTCCGCCACTATCGTTATCCTGCTTCTCTTCTCTCCCTCTTCGGTTTCCCACCTGTCCTGTGAAAGCCTGCCTTCCACAAAGACGAGGTCTCCCTTGTGATACCTGTCCGCTATCACCTTTGCGAGCTTTCCGAATGCCCTTACGTCAAAGAAGTGTGGTTCATCCACCCATTCTTCCCCCTTCCTGTATCTTCTGTTGTAAGCTATGGAGAACCTCGCCACAGCTCTCTCCCTGTCCCCCTTCTTGCTTATGCTGACCTCGGGGTCCCTGGTCAGCCTTCCGATGAGAACAGCTCTGTTCAGCATGACACTCACCTCCCTTTAGAATTTAAAGCTATTATACCAAATTTTGCTTAAAATGTCAAGCAGTTTTCTTTTTCTTTCCTTCAAGGAGCTTCTTGAGTTTATAAACGTCAAGATTGACAGGGTATCCTACGGGGACATTTTTTGCTATATCGTGTCCGTATTTGGCAAAGAGCTTGATAAGCAGTCTTTCATCTCTTTCGGAGCCCCTGATGACTTCAAACCTGAGCTTGCCGTCTTCTTTCTTCTTCTCAAAAACTACAACCATAGCCCTACCTCCTCAAAAGGTTTTATTGACACTTTTTGCATCGCAAATGCCATCCACACAGGCTTTCAAGTAGAAGGTGTAAGACTTGCCCCGGATTATTTCACCTGCGTGAAGGGTATTATCGGGATACAGGCATTCCAGCATTTCCCTATCCGCAACGCTATAGAGGGTGCACCTTATAGTGATTTCACAGTAGGACTGAGAACAGTAATAGGGGTTAAAAGAAGCCCTCTTCGGAGACTCAGAGGTAGCGTAAGACAGGTGAACCGATACGGGAGTATGGGCGGAACGAACCTTAGCATAGAATACGACGGAATTATAACCACTCTCGCTCACGGAAAACTCTTCAATGCTGACGGGTTGGGCGGTATTTACTCCACCGCAGGAGAAACAAAGTAAAACCGCAGGTAAAAGCCTCCTCATCTTCACACCTCCTAAAGTCTCCAGAACCTTTCCTTCTTCTTTTCCTTCACCGCCGAGGGAAATCTCTCCTCTATCTCCCTCTTTTTCTGCCACTTGACTTGCAGGTATTCTTCCGCTTTAGAAGGGGGTATCTTCTTCAGGAGCTTATCTATGTCTATCTCCACGACCTCTCTCTCTACCCAGCCTATCTTCCTGTTTCCCAGAAGGATTGAGCCCTTGAGCTTCTTCTTCAGCTCCGCCTCTACGGTCTTCAGCTCTCCCTGAAGTTCCCTGTACTGCTTGAGAAGGTTCTTTACCTCTACACTTTGCTCCTCGTAGCTCCTGTCCTCAAAGGCAAACTCCCTGCCTTCGCACAGCCCTTGCCTGTAGTACTCACAATAGCTTTCGCACTCGGTAGGAAACCTCGGACTCTTGTCCTCTTTGAATTTCCTCACCATCTCTTTCAACTCTTCTTCGGAAATGCTCTCTTCTACGGGATAGACGATGTAGAGCTTCTTTCTCCATCCTCTGCACTCTGCCATGCCCTTGAGGAAGATGAATTGTTCTTCCTTCTTTCCCGGATAGAGTCTCTCAAGGAGAAATCTCTGAATTCTTGCCTGTGTGATGTAGAGGTCGTTCACTCTGGTGTATTTCCTCTCCCTGTCTATGAGAAGGTTTCCCTGCATCTTTTCCTCTTCAGGGACGCAGGTAAGAGGTATCCACTTGGGAGCTTTCAGCTCTATCCCTACCACCCTGTCTTCAAACTCTACGAAGGTGTCAAGGTGTCCCTCAATTTTGAGCCCTTCTATCTCCATAGCGAGGACTTTTTCCTCTTCAAAACTTTTTCCGAACATCTCCTCAAGGGCTTCTTTGACCTGTTTTTCCCACACGAACCCGTCGTCAATCTCTACCGCATCCGCTTGAAGGTCGGGGTGCTTTTGTCTGAGTTCGTGCTTGAGAGGGCAGTCGAGAAGGGCGGTTATGCCCACCGCCCCGTCCGAATAGGAAAGCTCCCTTCCTTCCCTTGTCTTAGCCTTTATCTTCTCTACGAGCTCATTCCACATCTCTTATACCTCTTCGTGAACGTAGATCCTTGCCTTCTCAAAGAGGCTCTTAGCCTGTTGAAAACTGAGCGGGGGCTTTAGCTCTACAAGAGGTTCCGGCTCGTCTTCGTATTCCTCGTCTTCCTCTATAACGAGGTCTCCGTCGGGATACAGGTAGTCGGTGCTATCTATCACGTAGGTAAAGAGGTAATCATCTGTATTTACATAGAGGATTTCCGCATAGCCTCCGTTTTCCGCATTCAGTATTACGGGTCTTACCCGTTTTATCTTCGGGTTCAGCTTCTTTGCTTCTTCCGTAAGCTCGTTGCAGGAAGCTTC
>CAYSNS010000062.1:0-6471 GCA_964432395.1 uncultured Aquifex sp.
CGCCTCGTAGGAGGAGAGAAAGCTGTAAAAGAGCCCCGTAGGGTGGCCCTCTCGATACTAATGGAACTTTTTGGAGAAGAGGGTATAGAGCTCATGCTCAGGAAAACGGAAGCCTTTGAAGAAACGGAGGCCTACAATCTATACAGGGCATGGAAGGCGGGGATAAACTCACCCATGTCTTCCTCTGTGGGCAGACTCTTTGATGCGGTCGCATCCCTCCTAAATATACGTCAGAGGCTCTCCTACGAAGGGCAGAGCGCCATGCTCGTTGAAGACCTCTATGACCCTTCTGTTAGGGACCGCTACAACTTCTCGCTGAAAGAAGACACTGTAGACTGGGAGGAGCTGATTCTCTCCGTGCTGGATGAAAAAGACAAGGTAGAGGCTGTCAGCAGGTTTATAAATACCCTGGCTTATACCGCTTTGGAAGTTGCCCAGCTAACGGGTGTGCCTAAGGTGTGCCTTTCGGGGGGAGTCATGCAGAATTCTCCCCTCGTTTATAAGATAAGAGAACTTCTCTCAGGAAAGGGTTTTGAGGTGTTTACCCATCGCAAAGTTCCTCCTAACGACGGAGGCCTTTCACTGGGACAGCTTCTTTGCGGACTCAAAGCGGACGGCTTATATTAAAGTAAGCGAATTATCATTCAGGGAGGAGTGTCATGTGCAGAGACTGCGGTTGTTCAATAACCGAAAACAACCATGAAAACGAGCAGGCCCATACCCATCACCACCATCACAACCCTTCCCTTGAGGATAAAAAAACCCTTGAGGTTCTTACCAAGATCTTAGATGCTAACGATAAACAGGCCCGGTCTAACAGGGAGCACTTTGAAGAGTGCGGTGTTCTTGCGGTAAACCTTATGAGTTCCCCCGGTGCGGGAAAGACAACACTTCTTGAAAAAACTATAGAGCTGTTGGGAGACGAGCTCAGGATAGGTGTTATAGAAGGTGACCTGGAGACAAACAGAGATGCGGAGAGGATAAAAAGCAAAGGCGCTCCCGCATACCAGATAACCACGGGCCAGGCGTGCCACCTTGACGCTTTTATGGTTCATGAGGGCTTACATCATCTACCTCTGGAAGAGCTTGATATAGTCTTTATAGAAAACGTGGGGAATCTCGTTTGTCCCGCCAGCTACGACGTAGGAGCGCACGTAAACGTTGTTCTGCTCTCAACCACCGAGGGGGATGACAAGCCTGAAAAGTATCCGGTTATGTTCAGGAGTGCGGAGCTTATGCTGATAACAAAGATTGACCTACTGCCCTACATGGACTTTGATGTAGATAGGGCTGTGCGCTCCGCAAGGAAAGTAAACCCTCACCTTGATGTTGTAAAATTATCCTCAAAGACTGGAGAAGGGCTGGATGTATGGATTGAGTTCTTAAAGAGCAAGAAAAAGATGAGGGTAGGGTAGATGGGAAGCGGTGGTTTGAGAACTAAGCTCAAAGAGGAGAAGAAGCTCCAGATTATAAGGACCGCCTGCAGGCTGTTCGCTCAAAGGGGCTACCATAACACAACGATGCCCGATATAGCACGTGAGCTGAGTATGAGTGTGGGTAACCTCTACAACTACTTTGAGTCAAAGGAAGAGCTTGCCAAGGAAGTGATGCTGACGGTTTCCAAATGGGTAGCCCAAAGGCTGAGGGCTGTGAACGAGGAAAACATACCCACGAAGGAAAAGATACGTAAGGTCGTGGAGAGTTTCTTTGAGATGTCCCTCAAGGAACCCGAACTCATAAACTACTTCCTGCGGGTCTTTTTGTCAAATCGTGAGGTTTTTGAGAGTGGTTGTGAAGGTTTCGCATGCGTAGGAGACGTAGTCACAGAGGTAATGGTCCTTCTCTCCGAGGGGGTTGAGCGGGGCGAGCTCAGGAACCAGGACTTCTTCTCCGCGTTCGTAACAGCCATGGGCCCTATGGGAGGTATAGTGTTTCTGCACGGAGAGGGTGTCCTTGAAAAACCTCTCATGGACTATGTGGATGAGATAGCCACAAACATTTGGAATGCTCTAAGAGCTTGAGGTTATCACGTTCCCTTAATCTCCCAGATTAAGACCCTGTTGTTACCCGTATCCGCCACAAAAACTAAGTCTCCCCACAGGTGGACTCCGTAAGGCCAGCACAAGGTGTCTTTGAAAACTCCCTTTAGCTTGTTCTCTCCTACATGAGAGAAGTCATCCTGCCCCAGAACTGAGTCCGCGGGCGGGAAAAACCCTTCAGAAGGAATATCTTGCCAGAGCAAGACCCTGTTGTTGGTTGTGTCCGCAACCGTAAGCATGTCCCTGTTAGCACTCACACCGTAGGGAAAACGTAGTGTCCTTTCGCTCTGAGGGAAACCGCTCCAGTCTGTAACTTCTTGGTTATCCTTCTGTCCCAGAACCACTTTTGTGCTTGCTTCTCCGAAAGGCTCCTTAACGCCTACAACCCTGTGGTTTCCCGCATCCGCTACAAAGAGCAAGTCCCTGTGCCATGCGAGGCTATGGGGCCACATGAAGCCTCTGAGAACTGCGTCCGCTTCCCTGTTTCCCTCGGGGAGTTCCCTCCAACACATAACTCTCCTGTTGCCGGTATCGCACACGAAGAACCCTTCTTCCCAGAAACCCACCCCGTAGCACCAGAAGAAACGATTTGCGGGAGCTTCTTCTCCTTTAGCGGGGTCGGTATTTTCTAAGCTGTCCTGTCCTATCACACCGTCGGGCGCTTTGAAGTTCTCCTCGGGAACCTGTTCCCAGAAGAGGATTCTGTGGTTCCAGGAGTCCGCCACAAAGAGCATCCCGTCTTTTATCCATACTCCGCATGGCATATACATACCCCGGGTAGGGTCACCTCCCGCGTTAGGTGAGTCCGAATAAAAGTCCCTCTGGCCGAGAACTACGTCCGCGGAAGCGTGGTCCACGTTGGGCAAAGAGAACCATATCAGAACTCTGTGATTGCCCGTATCCGCAACTACGAGCGTATTCCCGTCGTAGAAGACTCCCCGCGGTCCATACATAGAGTAGGGGTTTGCCTGCGCGGAGGGAGCAAGAAATCCTCCCTCGGAGGGAGCACCGAGCCACAGAAGGGGTCTTGCCTTCAGAGCTTGATGTGAATCCATCCCTCTTCCACTTTTACTGGAACGGGCTCGAGCTGGAGCTGGTTGGTGGTTATGCACTCTCCCGTGGTTATGTCGTACTCAAAGCCGTGCCAGGGACATGTTAGGACTCCTTCCCTTATGGGCTGGGCACCTTCAAAGCCCATACCCTGATGAGCGCACGAATTAACATAGCAAAAGACCCTGCCCTCCCACAGAGTCAGCAGAAAGCTCTTTCCCTCAAGGTTAACAGTCTTTATTTCTCCTTCCCGAAGTTCTTCCACTGCGAGAGCTCTTACCCAACTTCCCCCGTTCCTGAAGTCTACAAGACCCTCTACAGGCGTGTCCTTAACCTGTTCTATCCTCTTTATCTGCGGGAGTCTTTCCTGTATGGCCTCAAGTATTCCCTGCGTTAGCGTCACCCCCACCTGAGAACAGCCCTGACATGCTCCCTTCATGCGAACGTATACCGTGTCTTCTTTTACGTCTACCAGTTCAACGTCTCCTCCGTGAGAGCGAACGTAGGGCTTTATAAGCTCTATAATCTTTGCTACCTCAACCTTTATGTCCTGCTTTACTATGCGGTGTTTAAGAAACAGAGCGTAAACATCGGGGTCGGAGGCTATCTCCATAAGGAGCTTCTTCCCCTCGGGAGAGTTTTTAAGATGTCTAACTATCTTCACTAAGGGAACTCTGTTAAACTCGTCCACAAGTTCAAGTAGCTTTGATACAAGTTCCCTAACCTCCTCGGAGGACTCTCTGAGTCTGTCAAGAACTTCCTCTATATCCTTTGCTATGTCTTCAAGGCTCCGAAGCTCCACTGACTACACCTCCGCTCTCCTGAATCTGCTCTATGAGCTCTTTCACCGCTTGGGCTTCCTCTTCCAAGCCCATGGATAGGAAGAGCCTCTGTGCCTCCGAAAGGTTTTTGAGAGCCTCTTTGAACCTTCCGAGGTGGGCCTGCGTATTTCCAAGGTTGGCAAGGACCCTTGCAAGGCTATCCTGTGGCCCGTGCTTTTTCCTGAACTCCAGCACCTCTTCGTAAAGCTCCACAGCCTTCAATAGGTTCTTGAGGGGTTCTCCCGTGGGAGCGTATACCAGAGCGTTGGCGTAGTTGAGCGTTGCACTTGCCCACTCCTGGGGATACTCCTCTCTGGTAAATACCTCCAGAGCTTTCTTAAGGTGCTGTATACCCATGGCTATCCTAACCTGGTCCTCTTCAGTCACCGCAGGCTGGGAAAGGAGGGATAGAGCAAGGTTGTTGTGAGCAAGTGCCCAGGTGTAGGAGTCCTCTTCTTTGGAGATAAAGTTTAAGGCTTCCTGAAAATACTTTACAGCTTCCTGGTGGTTTCCGAAGCTCTGAAGGATAGAGCCTATCTGAAAGGCGGTATCACCCTTGATATAGCCAGCCTGGGTGCTGTCTACGAGTTTCTTAATCTCCATATAAAGCTGTAGGAGGGGATAACTTACCCCTTTCTCCTGCAAGAGTTTTGCCTTGAGCAAGAGCAGGTTTGCATGGAACAGGGGAGACAGGGATTGAACCTTGAGGATAGCCTGGTCAATCTCCTTTATAGCTTCTCCTCTGTTAAACTTTGCCTTTTCTCCCGCGGATATAAGATGAATAAGTGCCTGCAGGTCTCCTCTGGTCTCTTTCAGGCTTTGAAGCTCCGAGCCATCTACAATAGCCTTAAGAAGTGGGTCATATATAAGGGTTAGGTCACACTCACCGGTCAGAACCCATCTGTTGAACTCCCTTACCTCCTCTTCCTGAACCCTCTCAAGTGCGGAAAGGACCTTTTCTCTGTCGCCTTCAACTATGTAGCGAAAGAACTCCCACTGAGGATGGAGACCATCAACCCTGAGCTTGAGAACGTCCTCTATGGCTTCTTGCCAGCTATCTATATAAGGTAGGATAACGAAGGACAGCCTGCCTGGCAGAAGGCCTACCGACTGGGGAAACAGGTCTCTCCAGTTTCCCATCAGCAACAACCGCCTAAGGCGTCAGGAGGAAAAGGAAGGTCCTTGTTGGCAACCCTCCTTATATACTTTGCTGCTATCTCCGCCTTTGACTTGGTGAAGTATCTACCAACCTCGTGCCTGACCGTTTCGTCTTCAAAGAGGACCTCTATGTAGACCACCCACTGACACCTATCTTCTTCCACAAAGGTCTCCGCTATGAGGGCTTTGTTAGGGAACATATCAACTTCTCCGCATGTATGAAATTAGCTTTTTCCCCCACGGAGAAAGCACAAAGGCTATCGCCCCTACCGATATAACTCCCAGGACGGTCAGAAGGTCCTCCGGATGTAAGAAGCCTATGTGCTGATGTTCAAAGGGTTTGATGTGGGCAAAAGAAAGACCCGCATACAGAGCTCCCAAATATGCCAGCGCTTTCTTCATACCTCTACCTCCTTAAATAAGGGAAACTACAAGAGCCTTTTCTTCTTCGTTCCATACCGCCTTCTTTTTGCCGGTCTTCAAGCCCGGGGGGAGAAGCTCCCACACCAAGACTGCCCTGTCTCCCCTGCTGTTGATTCTCTTCAAGATGAGACCTCCCTGCCTGTCGTTGGGAAGGGGCACTACGTGAAGCTCCATACCCCGTGGCAGAACCAGAACGCTCATAGAGGAGCTGAACTTCTCCTGTGCAATCTGTGCAGGTATCTTCAGATAACCCTCATCCGTTAGCTCTACCTCAAAAGCCCTGCCTTGTTCATTTACATACTCTTCCATGATTCTATCCGCGAGGTAATTTACAGCTTCCTCTACTTCTGGAGACAAACCCTCTCCCACAGAAAAGTTCCTCCCTTCTATGAGGAAAACCTTTATGTTCTCCGGGTAGCCTTCCTTCAGGAGGAACTTTGCAAGGGCGATGGCATGAAACCACTTGATAGAGTGCAGGTTCGCTTCCTCCCGAGAGGGAAGTTCCTCAACCTCGTGGGCGGGAACTTCGTATATGGTTCCTGGCTCTCCTTCGCCCGTGTAGCATGCATCAACGAACACAACGAGGTCCGCACCCTGCATGTGGTAGATAACGTCTATACCCGATGTTCCTCCGTCAACGAGCTTGACATTAGGAGGGAGTCCCCTCTCCCATAAAAGTCTTATAAGGCGTGGCCCCGCTCCATCGTCGGAGCGGACGGGGTTCCCACAGCCCACAATGACCTTCTTCACTTATAACCCCCTATCTTGTATTTGGCTAAGGTCTTTCCTTTCTTGCGGTCGTAGACGTGAACTGTGCACACGAGACAGGAGTCAAAGCTCCTTGCCACATGGGCAACCTCTATGGGGTCTTCGGGGTTCTTTATGGGCGAGCCTACTATGGCCTTCTCTATGGGCCCCATCTGTCCTTTCCCGTCCCTGGGTCCTATGTTCCAAGCGGTGGGAGTGACTATCTGATAGTT
>CAYSNS010000063.1:0-6459 GCA_964432395.1 uncultured Aquifex sp.
CTTACCAGCCTGTGAACCCCCTGTTCTCCTTTTAGATAGCCGTAGGCGTATGGTCCCTTGATAAGCATAGTTACGCTCTTTATTCCTGCCTCGTCATCGGGAGTTATGTCAACCACCTCAACTTCGTAACCCTTCCTCTCCGCCCACCTGCGATACATTCTGAAGAGCATATCCGCCCAGTCGCAAGCCTCGGTTCCTCCCGCACCCGCCTGTATAGTAAGGTAGGCATTCTTTGGGTCCATCTCTCCCGAGAGATAGGTCTTAAGCTCCAGCTCGCTCAGGTCCTTTGCTATGGTTTCCATTTCGTCTTCCAGGACCGCCCATGTGTCTGTGTCCTCTTCGGATGTGAGCTGGGATAGCTCTTCAACATCCCTCAGTGACTTTTCTATGTTTTCAAGTGTTTGCAGGGTTTCTTCCAGCCACTTTCTCCTTTGGATAGTTTGCCTTGCCTTTTCCTGGTCCTCCCAAAAGCCCTGCTCTGACATAGTTTTATCTATGCTACTTAGCTCTTTTTTCAGCTCTTGTGGGGATAGGACCTTCTTTACCTCTTCAAGCCTGTCTTTCAGCTCTTCTATCTTACCTTTTATCTCCAGCATACTCTTATAATTTAGAATTTCCGCGGAGGTAGGTTACTCAACCACCTTGTAACCCCACTCTTCTATGGACTTCTTTATGTCCTCCGTGGGTATGTCCCTTTCCATTTGCACCTTTACCTTTCCCGAATCTAAGAAGACCTCTACCTTGGAAACACCTTCCAGGGAGGACACAGCCCTGCTAACTGTATTTACACAGTGCTGACATGTCATGCCCTGAACCTTAAGCTCTATTTCCTTCATGGTTCTATATATTTTAAACCCTAAGCCTCCCCTATGTCTTCCCTTTCTATCTCTATATCCTCTGTGAGCATGGGTTCAAACCCGTAAGAGGGCATAAAGGTGCCCGACTCCCTTTCCACTTCCTCCGCACATTGAGCACAGTACCTTGTCCAAGGTATGGCACATAAGCGTTCAAAGTTTATTTCCGCTCCGCAGTTTTCGCACACACCGTAAGAACCGCTTTCCATCTTCTTCAGAGCGTAGTCAATCTCCTTCAGTGTGCTTATCTCTATCTGTGATAGATTGTCAAGAAGCTCCTCCGTGTAGGTCATCTGCCCTATATCTTCCCAGTCCCTCGGCTCCTTTGACTCCTCTTCCAGTCTTTGTTGGGTTTCTTCCTTTGCCAGATACCTTTCCAAAATCTTGTTCTTCTCCTCAAGCAGTCTCTTCTTACACTCCTGGAGCTGTTCCTTGTTCATATCTTCCTCCCTTTACGGTAATTAAAGGTATAATATTATAGATTCTCCATACCGCTTGTTATGTTCAAAAAGATAATGATATTCTTGGGACTTCTGATAGCGGGAATCTCAGCGGTAGTGTTCATAGTAGTAGCTTCCATATACAACTCCCTTCCTGACGTGAGGCTCTTGGAAAGCTGGATGCCTCCACAGGCTTCCATAGTCTACGACTACAAAGACAGACCTTACGGGGATATAGGTCTACAGAAGAGGTTTTACGTAAGTATAGATTCCATACCCGACAGGGTGATATACGCATTCATAGCAGCGGAGGATAGAAACTTCTTTGACCATCCGGGTATAGATTTGGGAGCTATATTTAGGGCGCTCATAACAAATCTCAGGGCGGGAAGGGTGGTTCAGGGTGGTAGCACCATAACCCAACAACTTGCGAGGAACCTTTTTTTGACCAGGAAGAGGACACTCAAGAGGAAGTTCAAGGAAGCCCTCTTGGCGCTGAAAATAGAGAGGACCTTTGACAAGAGGAAGGTGCTGGAGCTTTACCTGAACCAGATATACCTCGGAAGCGGGACCTACGGCGTAGAGGCTGCGTCAAGGGTTTACTTCGGAAAGCATGTAAATGAACTTACTCTGGAGGAGGCTGCTCTCCTTGCGGGACTTCCCAAAGCTCCTTCAAAGTTCAATCCCTTTGTCAACCCTCATCTGGCAAAGGTCAGGAGGGACTATGTGCTAAGGCGAATGCTGGAGGAAGGATTTATAAGCCCCCAGGAGTATGAGGAGGCGGTCAGTAAACCTGTGAAGGTTAAACGGGAAAACAAGTATAAGATGTCCGACTACGTGCTGGATATGGTTAAGGAGTATGTTATGCAAAAATACGGAGCGGAAATCCTTAGAGGAAGGCTCAGGATTTACACAACCATAGATAAGGAACTTCAAATGCTGGCGGTAAACTCCCTAAAAAAGGGACTGGAAACACTTGCTAAAAAAAACGGCATCCCCAAGCTACCCGAGTCCGAAGAGGACATGGCAAAGATGTATGAGTCTCAGGACAAGACAAAGCTCGTGAGAGGAAAGGTTTACGTAGGGAAGATAGAGTCGGTAAAGAACGGGAGCGCGGTGGTCCTGTTTGGAAACAGGAGATTCAGCGTTGACCTCAAGGGTTTAAACTTCTCTGGAAGAAGATATCTATTCTTCAAAGTAAAGAGAAAGGGTGTTGAACTTGTTCCCGACCTTCAGGGGGCTCTGGTAAGCATGGACGTTCAGAGCGGTGCTATAAGGGCTGTAGTCGGTGGTTACTCTTACGCTTACAGTCCCTTCAACAGAGCGGTTAAGGCCAAGAGACAGCCGGGTTCTGCCATAAAGCCCATAATCTACCTGTCCGCCTTGCTGAAGGGAGAAACTCAGATATCTTCCATAGACGCGAGCAGTAGAGAGTAT
The DNA here is from genome assembly GCA_964432395.1 of uncultured Aquifex sp. Classification (GTDB taxonomy): domain Bacteria; phylum Aquificota; class Aquificia; order Aquificales; family Aquificaceae; genus Hydrogenivirga. The sequence goes on from CAYSNS010000063.1 coordinate 2,732, forward strand.
TACGATCCTTCCACGAGAAAGAACTGGTCCCCAAAGAACTACGACAGGTTGGAGTATAACGTAGTAACTCTCAGGCAGGCTCTGGCAAAGAGCATAAACACCGCTACGGTTAATCTTCTGGACAAGCTGGGCTTTGAAATAGTTCTGGAGGTAGGAGAAAAGGTAGGACTTAAGGGCCTAAAGCCTTACTACTCCTTAGCTTTGGGAACCGTTGAGGTAACTCCCTTGGACCTGACCGCGTCCTACCAAGTCTTTGCAAACCTCGGAGTTAGATGCAAACCCTTCCTTATTAGGAAGATAGTTGATGACCTGGGGGAGCCTATAGAAGAGAACAAGCCCCAATGTGAGGAGGTTCTGCCCGCACCGGAGACGAGGGTTCTTGTGGACATGCTAAGGGCGGTAGTCCTGGAAGGGACCGCAATGAGGGCGCGGAGCATACCCAGAATAGTCGCAGGCAAGACGGGAACTACCGATGAGTATATGGATGCATGGTTTATAGGCTTTTCACCCTTCATAGTTACCGGGGTCTGGGTAGGGTATGACAACAAATACTCTCTGGGTAGGCATATGTCGGGTGCAAGGGCTGCCTTGCCAATATGGATAGACTTCATGTCGGTAGCAACATCTAAGTATCCCGATGAGGACTTCCCACTGCCCGAGGGAACCAAGGTAGTGCCCATAAATACGCAGGACTACGTGCGTGCGGATGAAACCTGCCCGGGCATAGATATGGTTTTCGTTGAGGGAACGGAGCCAAAACTGACCTGCTCTGACCTTAGATACATATTTGGTCCTTAGAATACAGGTAAGTGTATGTCAATTGCAAATCATTTGCAAATTGTTATATAATAATATTGCGATATAAATAAAGGAGGTAAGCGGTATGAGGAAAAGGCTGACAACTGCGGTGGTAGCGGTAGGAACCCTTGCTGTGGTAGGTAGCTCCCTTGCGGATGATAGAAAACTCCTTGAGGAAGCCAGAAAGTATTTTCAGCCCTTGCCCAAAGTTGCGGAAAGTAAAGATAACCCTGTAACACCCCAGAAGGTTAAACTCGGGAAGATGCTCTACTACGAGCCTCGCCTTTCAAAGAGCGGACTGATAAGCTGTAACACCTGTCATAATCTTGCAAGTTACGGCGTTGACAACCTCCCCACATCTGTAGGACACAGGTGGCAACTGGGCCCCAGGAACGCACCCACAACCCTAAACGCAGCGCTTCACGTTGCCCAGTTCTGGGATGGAAGAGCAAAGGATGTAGAGGAACAGGCGAAGGGCCCCATTCTCAACCCCATAGAGATGGCTATGGACTCTCCCGAGGAAGTAGTCAATAGGCTCAAGTCAATCCCCGAATATGTGAAGCTTTTCAAGGAAGCTTTCCCCAAGAGCAAAGACCCTCTAACCTATGAAAACGTGGCTAAGGCTATAGCGGCCTTTGAAAGGACTCTTATGACACCTTCCCGCTTTGATAAGTTCCTGCAGGGCGACCTGAACGCCCTTACAAAGGAAGAGAAGAAAGGTCTGAAAACCTTTATTGAGGTAGGATGTGCAGGCTGTCATAACGGACCCGCTCTGGGAGGGTCTATGTTTACCAAGTTCGGGATAGTAGAAGCCTACTGGGAGGAGACGAGAAACTACGTAACCCTTCACGAGCCTACCATGCCTATGGATGTGGGTAAGTTCGCTGTGACCCACAAGGAGGAAGACCTTTACGTGTTCAAGGTCCCTTCCTTAAGAAACATATCAAGAACCTATCCTTACTTCCACGACGGCTCCATATGGAACCTTGAGGACGCGGTTCAGGTTATGGCAAAGGTTCAGCTTGGTAAGGAGCTTACACAAGAACAGCTCAAGAGCATAGTAGCGTTTCTGAAAGCTCTGGACGGTGAGATTCCTAAGTATGCCCTTGAGCTTCCTGTCCTCCCGCCCTCCTCTCCCAACACTCCAAAACCCGTAAGGTAAGGTGTTCCCCCGCTGGGGGGACCCTACTCTACCACACCTACCTTGCTGAGTGCCTTCACAAGCTCAAAGTTTAAGGAGTGCCCACCCTTGTGGGATATGAACTTGCCTCTGACAGAAGCACTCAGCAGATAGAGGTCTCCTATCAGGTCAAAGACCTTGTGCCTTACCGGTTCGTCCTGATACCTTAGACCCCCTCGGTTATACACCTTTCCCCTGCCTATAACGAGTGTGTTCTCTAAGCTACCTCCCTTTCCCAGGCCGTTCCTCTTTATAAGCTCTATCTCGTGTTCAAAGCAGAAGGTCCTTGCAAGGATTATGTCCCTTACATTGCCTCTGAACGTGTAGGTCTGTTTACCTAAGTAGGTTTGAAACTCACCCTCGTAGGTTATCTCAAAACATGAACAGGGTTTGGCTACTATAAAGGCGTCCCCTCTTTCCACCCTGACCTCGTCAACAACGTGCAAAACCCTGGCGGGTGCATCCTGCTTTAAAACTTTGTCTTTGAGCTCCCTGTAGAAGAAGTAACCGCTACCGTCCATTATGGGTATCTCGCTTCCACCTACCACTTCCACCGTCAGGTTGTTTATACCCAGAAGGTGCAGTGTTGCCATGAGGTGCTCTATGGTCCTAACAGTCACACCTTCTTTGCCTATATCAGTGGAGTGAAAGGTGTTGACCACATACTCCGCCCTTGCAGGTATCCTAACGCCGTTCTTTAGGAAGGTTATACCGCTTCCCTCCTCTTCGGGATGAAGTATCACCTTGGTCCTCTCGCCCGAGTGGATGCCAACCCCTTCAAACGTTAGAACCTCTTTTATGGTCCTCTGTCTCATATCAGGTTTGCTATAAGCAATTTCTTTGCCAGTATCTCAGGATTTCCCGTGCCACCTCTTCTATCAAGGGTTTGGAAGGCACGAGGCGGACAGATACTCCCATCTCTTCAAGCTCTCTCTTGGTAGTTTTGCCAATGGCAACGACTACAAGGCTCTTCAATCTTTCACGTGCCCTGTCCTCTTGCAAATTTGCAAACAAAGACCTGACCGCGGAAGGACTTGCAAAGAGAATAAACCTTCCCTTAGCCAAAGTGGCCTCGACGGTCTCGGGCCTGTGCTTTTCAAATGCTGTTCTGTAAACATTCAGCGGTATAACGTTGTATCCCAGCCTTCTTAGCCCCTCTATAACCTCTTTCCTTCCCTGTTCGGATCTGGGAACGAGAACCTTCTCACCTTTGCCGATAGGGAAATCTCTAACTATCCCTTGGGCTGAGCTATCGCCGGGCACCATCCAGACCCTATAACCCCTTTTTTCAAGTGCCTTCTTGGTCTTTTCACCAACCGCTACTATCCTAACCGCAGGAGGCAGGGCAACCCTGCTCAGGAAGTATTCCACCGCCTTGACGCTTTGGAAAACCACGTAGTCCGGCTCCAACTCAGGAGCTTTGAACTCAAGAGGTTCCGTTCTTACAAGGGGAAGAGAGAGAACCTCAAACCCCAGCTTCTCAAATACGGGCTTATCCTTTTCTATATCTTCTCTACTACGGGTAAGTATGATGCTCTTAGAACATCCTGAACCCATTCCCTCATTTTAACCAATGCTCTCTGTGCCATATGTTCCTTGCGCTTTCTCTTGTCCTTTATCTTCCTCTCCAAAGGCGGAAGGAGTCCAAAGACGGGGTTCATGGGTTGTAGCTCTCCCTCCTTGGTGGTTATGTATCTTACCAGTGCACCAAGCATAGTTTCCTCGGGAGGCACAACGAGCTCTTCCCCTC
>CAYSNS010000064.1:0-6456 GCA_964432395.1 uncultured Aquifex sp.
TTCGGGGTCTATCTTGGGATATTTGGGTCTGTAATCATACATAGGTATTATCTTTGCCCCGAGGGTTTCCGCAATCTTCCTGACGAGCCTTGCTTTCTCCTTGGCTTCCTCATTCCAAGCGTAGAGCACTTGGGGTCCGGGGAATATGGTGGGGTTTTCGCGCGTGAGCATAGCCTTCGCAGCTTCTCTCATAGCTACTTCTTCATCAACTATCTCGTTGAACATGAGAGCCTTCCCCGGCGGTGGGGTCAGGAGCTCTTCGTACATAGCGACAGGATAGGGTGAGTACCCCGAAGGTCCAAGATTAGCCATAGCTTACCTCCGCTAATTTATCTAACACCCGCTACGTCCCTGTTTTCCGCATAGACCATCTCTATAGAATCACGCTTGAGTAGATTTGAGCATACATAGACGCACAATGCACATCCTTTGCACCGCTCCGTAAGGACGTAGGCATGATGGTTCTCATCTGTATACATAAGAGTATTAGGTTCTGGACAGAAGAGTGTGCACTGCTTACAGTTGTATTTGGTGCATTCATCACGAATCACCTGAGCGACGTAATACATTCTCCTGCCTCCTCAAAGCGATTGTGATAAACAATATAAGAGAATCCTTATGAGAAAACAAGAGCTTACCTATGATATAGGTTAGATGAGATGGATAAAGCCTACAACTGGCTTCTTCTAAGCTCAGTAAAGGGTATAGGAGAAAGCACACTTAAGCTACTCTTAGACAAATTTCACTCTTCAGAGGGTATACTCTCCGCAAAAGAGGAAGAGCTTGCCAATGTGATAGGCGTAAGGAAAGCACGGCTTTTACGAGCTAAAGAGGGAGTAAGCAGGAAAAAGATTGAAGATGTTTTAAAGGTTGCAAATAGGGAAGGGATAGGGATAATTACACCTGAAGACAGTTCCTATCCCAAGGAGTTCTTTGAGCTTCCGAACCCTCCGCCCGTGATATTCTTCAGAGGTAGTTTAAAGCACAAGGCCCTGGTAGGGGTGGTGGGGTCACGCAAGCCTTCGGACTACACAAACAGGCTTGTGGATGAGATAGTGGATGTAGCTCTGAAAAATGGTTTCGGCACCGTATCGGGGGGTGCGATGGGTGTAGATTCCAGGGCTCACTTCCGAACTATTGAAAAATCCGGTTACACCGTTTGTATTTTGGGCTTTGGCATTTTAAAAGCCACCCATAGTCTTTTTAGAAAAATTGAAAAATCAAACGGCGTTTTAATTTCCGAGTTTCTTCCCGAAGAGCCCGCCTCCAGATACACCTTTCCAAAAAGAAACAGGCTCATAGGAGCCCTGTCCCGCACGTTGATAGTCCCCGAAGCCTCATCAAGAAGCGGAGCTCTCATAACCGCGGAGTGGGCATTTAACTTAGGCAGGGAGGTCTATGCCCACATAGGTATGGGCAGGTCGCCCAGATGGGCGGGCTGTTACCGACTAATAAGGGAAGGGAAAGCTCAGATATTTGCAGAGCCACAAGACATATTCCAAGATAAAGAACCCCAAAGCTCCCATGAACCTCTCATGGACTTTATGAGCTCGCCAAGGAGCCTGGACGAGATAGCGGAGTTCCTGAAGTGTTCCTATGGAGATGCTCTTAGCCTGCTGGGAGAACTTGAAGCTCAAGGTAAGATAGTCAGAATGGGAGCTTTTTATGTGGCCTGCTAATATATAACTGATGAGTCAGTCACTGAGCTTATCTAAGGGAGAAATAGCAACTCATACCCTTGTAGTAATGATAGGAGCTTTCATGGCTATCCTGGATACTACCATAGTTGACATAGCTCTCCCCAAGATGATGGCTCCTCTGAAGACAGACCTCTACGGTATCCAGTGGGTGGTTACAGCCTACATGATAGCCGCAGCGGTCACACTCCCCTTGATAGAGTGGGCGGAGAAGCTCGTAGGGCTAAAGGCCTTATACGTTACGGGTGTGTTTCTGTTCGGGCTCTCCAGCTATATGTGCGGTATATCTCAGGAGCTGTATCAGATGGTGCTGTTCCGTTCTATTCAGGGCTTTGCGGAGGCGCTGATAATAGTTTCCGCTCAGGTCATCCTCTTTACCATATACCCGCCCCAGCAGAAGGGTATAGCCATGGGTATATTCGGCCTGGGAGCTTCCTTTGCTCCCGCTGTGGGTCCTACCCTTGGGGGATGGCTTACGGAGCACATAAGCTGGAACTGGATTTTCTTCATAAACGTGCCTGTTAGTGTTCTTCTCACTATCTTATCCTTGCTCTTTCTTAAGAACCTGAGCCCAGAGCGCAAACTTTATCCCTTCAATGTTGTGTCCTTTTTCCTCATAAGTGGTGCTACTATTAGCACCCTTATAGTTCTTTCCAAGGGGCAACAGCTGGGGTGGTTCACCTCAAATCCTATAGCCTTCTTAACCGCTCTGGCGGTGATTCTCTACGCCACCTATCTTGTGTGGGAAGTGCGCTCCAAAAACAGGCTAATAGACCTGAGCGTATTCAGGAAGCTCAACTTCAGCGTTTCTTTTGTAGTTTTTCTACTGGTTCTGGGATTTTCCATGTATGCCCTCTTTTACGCTATACCCTTATACTTTGAGTTTCTGAAAGGTCTGAGCACATTCACCACGGGTGTGCTACTTCTGCCTTTTGCGGTATCCATAGCTGCTTTTTCCGTTGTCGCAGGGGCCATAAGTGACAGGTGGAGTGCGGGAGGGACACTGCTAATGGCAATACTTATATACTTAGGTTCAATCTTTCTCTTCATAAGACATTACGACCTCTATACTCCCAAAGAAGAGGCTTCGCTTGAGCTGGCTCTTATGGGTGTGGGCATGGGTCTCTTTTTTGCACCGGTTACGGTTATAGCCCTGCGGGGGCTTGAGGAGAAGACCATACTCGTGATAAGCCTTCTGGACTACATAAGGTTCATAGGAGGCTCTTTCGGGACCGCGATAGCTACTAACATACTAAAGGGTAACTCCGCATTTCACTACGATGAGGTGTCTTCCCTCCAGACCCTGAATTTGAGTTTTCTAAACGAAAGATTACAAGAGCTAAGTCAAACGTTTGTAGGTAGCTCCTACAACATGGAAGAGGCCCTTATTAAAGCTTACTACTCGGTGGGAGCACTCCAGCACAAGCTCGCTTACTCCTGGGCATTTCAGGACCTGTTTGTCTGGAGTGGTGTGTTCGCAGTTATAGGACTTATCCCTCTGGTATTTTTAGGAAAGGAATGGCTTTATAATAGGTATTGAGCATGTCCTTAGCTATCCTGCTTGGCCTCCTCGTGTTAGTCTTTGCGGGAACGGGGAACAGACCGGTGGCACAGGTTGGAACCTATACCATCACCAAGGACCGCTTCGAGAGAATGTTTAATTCTTTCCGTAAACATGTAATCCATCTTTCCATCAAGGCGCCTACGAGAGTGAACAAGGAAAGGTTTCTCCTGGAACTTATAAAAGGAATAATAGTGGAGGAGGAGGCTAAGAAGCTCAACATCTACGTCAGCAAGGTAGAGGTAGACAAGAGGTTAAAAAAATGGGGCATAGTTGAGGCGGACCCACAAATTAGAGAGTTTGTAAAAAGAGAGATACTAACGGAGAAGATTTCCCGAGAATTGGGTAAGGATGTATACATAACCTACAGAGAGGTTCAGGCCTATTACCTTCTAAACAGAAGAGAGTTTTATCTACCCGCAAGAGTAAAGCTTCTCGGGGTTATAGCAAGAAGCAAGACAAAGGCCTGGGAAGCTCGCAAACAGCTGATGGAAGGCACCCTACCCCGCAACAGCGACTACGTTAAGGTAGGCAAGGAAAGGTGGTATTCGGTGGAGGTCCTTCCCCGCATGGTCAGGAAGAGATTGCCATCCCTGAAGGTGGGTTCCGTATCAGAACCCATAAGGTTCGGAGACAGCTACGTTATATTTAAGGTAGTAGATAGAAAGAATGCGGGAGTTATGTCCCTTGAGGAAGCACAAGACATGATAGAGAAAAAGCTCTTTGAGGAAAAGATTAAGGAGGAGTTCAGAAAATGGTTCAGGGAAAAGTTAGAGCGATACAACGTAAGGTTATACTTAGAATACTTATAGTTCTCCTGTGCTTTATAGGAGCCTCCTATTCCCAGCTTCTTGACAGGGTAGTGGCAAATGTAAATGGTGAACCTGTGCTGGAGAGCGAGCTTAAGATAGCAAAGATGTTCTACAACCTTGATGACAGAGGCAAGCTTATAGACATACTTGTAAACAAGCACATAGTATTTCAGTTCCTAACTGAAAAGGGTCTAAACATACCTCCAGAGTATATAGAAACGGTTATAAAGGACATAGCCAAGTCCAACAACAAGACCGTAGAGGAGCTTTACATAGAGCTGAGAAAGGAAGGCTTGACTCCCCAAGACCTTGAGAACTTCATAAAGGTTGAGCTCGCATCCACCTACGGACTTAAGGATTTTCTCCGTAAAAGCATAAAGGTTTCCGACGTTGAGATAGAGCTGGAAAGGCTCAAATCGGGAGAAGTAAGTTTTCTTAAGGATATAGAGCTCCTTGTGGTGAGTAAAGACAGAAAGGATGAGCTTCTCCAGCTTGTGAGCGAGCACGGCCAAGACCTTGGTAAGATAGCGAAGGAGCTTGCGCTTAAACCTGAAAGGCTAAAAGTGAGAAAGGGAGAACTCATAGAAGCCTTGGATAAGGAAGTATGGAAGGTAAGGGACGGTGATGTAGCCATAGCGGAGGACGAAGAGCACATATACTTGGCCAAGGTCCTGAGAACCGTCAGGGAAATCTCGGGCAGGAGTGAGGACCAGATAAGGCAAGAAATTATAAATAGGAAGTTAAAAGAAGAAGAGGCCAAGCTCATAGAAAAGCTCAAGAAGAGGAGTTTTGTAGAGATACTTGGTTAAGGACTGCACACCAGCTGTGAAACTATCTGTGGCTCAAATCTACTTCCGAGTATAAGCTCTACGAGATAGGTAAGGTTTTGAGATTCATCGGTAAAAAAAAGCTCCGTAGATGCATTACCCTCGTCCCTTACCATACTTTCGAGGGCCTGTGCAACCGCGTCGGACGAGTCTATTATCTTCACCCCACGCATGTAGTCTCCTATTTCCTTCTTCAGAAGTGGGTAGTGAGTACAGCCTAAGATTAATGTGTCTATACCCGAGGATCTGAGCTCTCTAAGATACATATCTACAACTCTTTTCGTTATATCACCCTCAAGCAAACCCTCCTCAACCAGAGGCACGAAGAGAGGACAGGCCTTGGAGAACACCTCTATACCTCTCTTGATAAGCTCCCTCTGATAAGCTCCGCTTCTTATGGTAGCAGTAGTCCCTATAACCCCAACCCTTCCGGAAGTTTCTTCAATGGCCCTCTTCACGCCCGGCTCAACTACGCCCAGGACAGGAATACCGAGGGTGGTTTTTAGGGTATCCACCGCATAGGAGCTTGCGGTGTTGCAAGCAACCACGAGCACTTCAACCCCTTTGTCCATCAGGAACCTTGCACACTCAAGGCTGTATCGGACAACCCTTTGAGGAGACCTATTTCCATAAGGCACGCGTGCGGTATCACCGAGGTAAACTATATCAAGCTTGGGAAACATACTCCTTACCGCTTTGAGAACCGTAAGTCCACCCACCCCTGAGTCAAATATACCTACCTTCAACTCTTCACCTCAGGCATATAATTTTAAGGGTTTCTTATGGAGAAGTTGTCCTATTGGAGAAAAAGGATAGAAGCTCGGCTTGAAGAGCTGTTAGCTCCTGGGCATCCTCGGGAGCTATGGGAAGCGATGGCTTACTACCCTCTACAACCGGGAAAGAGGATAAGACCCATAATCACTCTGGCGGTGGCGGACATACTCGGCGGTAACGAAGAAGATGCCCTTACGGTAGGGTGTGCTATAGAGATGGTTCATAACTACTCCTTGATACACGATGACCTGCCTGCTATGGACAACGATGAGGTCAGAAGAGGGAAACCCACGTGCCATGTAAGGTTCGGGGAGGCCACCGCTATACTGGCAGGAGATGCCTTACTGACATACGCTTTTGAGGTTCTGTCTAAGGAAGGGACATTTCAAAACCTGTCCCCCTCTCAGGTGCTCAAAGTGATACACATACTCGCCCTCAAGTCCGGTGTGAGGGGTATGGTAGGGGGTCAAGCGCTGGATATAAAGGGTAAAGAGGCCCTGGAAGAGATAAGCCTTATGAAAACGGGCGCTCTGTTCGAGGCGAGCTTTATGTGCGGTGGTATAGTCGCGGGCAGGGAAGATGTTATAGAGGAGTTAGAGAAGCTCGGCAGGTCCTTCGGACTCTTATTCCAGATAACCGATGACATACTTGACAGGGACGGATACTTTGAGCTCTTGGGTAGGGAAGGAGCTTACGCGGAGGCACAGAAAATTTACGAGGACTGCTTGAAAACTATTCGCAAGATTTTTTCGGATAGAGGGAGCATCCTTGAATACTCGCTTAAC
>CAYSNS010000065.1:0-6337 GCA_964432395.1 uncultured Aquifex sp.
ACCCTTCTCCAGGGCTTTCTTCTTCACCTTTTCTATATCTATACCCCTTCCGTCGTCCGCTATCTCTATGAATATTCTGTCTCCGTGGTAGTAAGCGCTGAGCTTCACGGTTCCCTTTCTGGGTTTGCCGAGTCTTTCCCTTTCGTCAGGGGGTTCTATTCCATGGTCAACTGCGTTTCTAATAAGGTGTATGAGGGGCTCCTCCAGCTTCTCAAGAACGGTTTTGTCCATCTCCGCATCTTCACCCTCTAAGACAAGCTCCACCTCTTTGCCCAGCATCCTTGCAAGGTCCCTTACCACCCTCGGAAACTTCTGGAACAACCTCTTGACAGGTTGCATACGGGTCTTCATGACCGCGAGCTGAAGGTCACCTACTATCCTGTCCAGAGAGGACATAACGGTCTCAAGCTCGTCGACGGTTTTGGACTGGTATTCTTCGTAAAGCTTCTGGAATACCCTAAGTAACCTGTTCCTCTCAAGGACAAGCTCCCCTACAAGGTTCATAAGGTTCTCTATTTTGCTTACATCTATGCGAAGGACCTTCTCTCCCTCACCCTTTATCGGTGGTTTTTTGTCCGCTTTGGGCTTCTCCTCCTTGGGTTTCTCCTCTTTCTTCTCTTCCTGAGCTTCACTCTTTTCTTCTTCTTGAGGAGCCACCTCCGGTGTCTTTTCCTGCTCCTTTGTTTCCTCCTTTTCTTCTGAAGGAGTTCCAGAAGCTACCACCTTGTCCAGTTCTTCTATTAGTTCCATAGGACGCTCGTCGGGAGGCAGGAGTATAAGCTCTTCAAGGATTTCCTCTATGGGTTTACCCTTGAGGTGTCCGAACCCATACTTGTCCAGAAGCTCGTCTACGGTCGTGCTTTCCTGAGAGGAAGCGGGCTTACCTCTTTGCTCAAGAGCCCTCAGCTTTTCTACCAGTTCCGTAGGGACTTCTACATCCTCGCCAGCTTCGTATCTGGGCAGTGCGGACCTTATGAAGTCCACCGCCTCAAGTATGGCGTCGTTTATCTCCGGTGTTAAAGTCAGCTCACCGCTCCTGAGCTTCCCCAGAACATCCTCCGCTGCATGAGCCACCTCAACTACAGCCTGAAGTCCCAGAAAGCCCGCTCCACCCTTGAGGGTGTGCATAGCCCTGAAGGTGGCGTTCAGTAGCTCTTCGTTCTGTGGGTCCTTTTCGAGCTCAAGGAGGTTCTCCTCCACCCTCTGGAGGTTCTCCTCCGCCTCAACGATAAACTCGTTAAATATCTCTCTCATATCATCGCTAATCATCCTTTCGCTCCCCTAACAGCAAGTTTATTCACCATATCGAGAAGCTCCTCCGCATCAAACTTAACTATGAAGCCGTCCGCGTTTACCCTAAAGGCTCTCTGCTTGTTGGAGTCGTCACTCAGGGTAGTGTTGACCACCACCGGAAGCCCCATAAGTCCAACCGTCTCCTTTATCTTTTTAGTAAGGGTAAGGCCGTCCATGTTCGGCATCTCTATGTCGGTAAGAACGAGCTGGATGTAGTCCGTTATAGCTTTGCCCTCACTCTGGGCTTTCTTGAGATAGTCGTTGAGCAAGTTCCACGCCTCGAGCCCGTCCTCGGTGGTTATAACCTTGTGTCCTGCGGACTCTAAGATATCTTTTACTATCCTTCTCGCCACGGGTGAGTCCTCCGCCACCAGTATGGTAAAGCTCCGCTCCGTCTTTTTTGCCTTGTCGTAGGCTTCCGCTTCGTGGAATACCTTCAGGAGCCCTATGTCGTGCAAGATTCCCTCAAAGTCAAGGATTATAAGCAGGCCGTCCTCCGTTTCCACCACCCCCGTGATTCTTCCTCCCATCTTCTGGTTTAAGGCTTCCGGGGCTTTCTTTATGTCCTTCCACGTTATCCTCCTTATCCTTTTGGCATCGTGAACTATAACGCCCACGTTCTCCCGCAGAAACTCAAGGTGTAAGAGAAACTTTTTCCTCTCTATGGGCTCTTCTATTCCCATCCACTTGGCAAGGCTGACGACGGGTATGAGTTTGCCCCTTATCTCCGCCATACCCTCTACTTCCCGGGGCATGTTGGGAATCTTCGTTATCTCCGGCATTCGGAGGACTTCCCTGACCTTCGCAACGTTCACCCCAAATATCCACTCGTAAACTCCCTCGTCCCTATCCTCATATAGCCTGAAGTCCACTATCTCAAGCTCGTTCTTTCCCGTCTCGAGTATATCGGGAAGTGCACCTGAACCGCTATCTGGAACCATTTTCTCCCTCCATATCTTTTAGAGACTCCGCAATCTTGTCCACTATGTTCTTTATCTCCTTTGACAGCTTTGAGGTGTTGTCCGCAAGCTTTCTGAACTCGGAGGCTACGACTGCAAAACCCTTTCCTGACTCTCCCACCCGTGCTGCTTCTATCGCTGCGTTCAGAGCAAGTAGGTTTGACTGCTTGGCTATCTTCATGAGGTTTTCTGTAAGTCTGGATAGCTCGTCCATATACTTAGAACAGCTCGCCCTATCTTCCTGCGCCATAGCAACTTCCCCCTTAGAGAAATTTAACCACTGTTTGCGCACTCAAGCTTGAGCCTTTCAAGGTTCTTGACAACCTCCGAGGCCACTTCCTTGACCCTTATGAGCTTCTGTGTAGCTTCTTCTACCTTACCCGCGTTCTTGAGCTCGTATATCTCCCTTGCGAGTTTGTGAAGTTCTATATGCGGAGGCTCTATATCTTTGAAGCTCTCCAAGTGTCCACACTTTTCCTTGCCCACCGAGTAGTACCACTTGCCCAGGTAACACTGGGTGTGGTCCACCAGCTCGGAGGGGTCCATATCTCCCTTACCCTCAACGAACTTAAGAAGCTTGAGCTTCCACATATTGTGAGTTACTTTAGCCTTTTCAATGTTGAAGGCATCGAACTTGAACTGCTGAAGGTCCTTAAGAAGTTCGCTCAGCTTCTCCATGGTATCATTGGCTATACGCCTTAGCTCCTTGGCTTTTTCCTTGTCTTCGTCCGCGAGCCTGCTGAGCTCCATCACCGACTGAGTTAGCTGATTGGCTGTGCTTGCCTCCTCCTCGCCCGCGGTGGTAAGGGCGGAGATTCTTGCCTCTACCTCCTTTATCTTCTGTGCAAGCTCCGATATGTCCTCCGAAGCCTTGTCGGAGACCTCCATTCCCTTCTGGACCGACTCAAGAATCTTATATACGAGGTCCACAGCCCTTGCAGTGGAGTCCCCTATGCCTTCTACTATGTCTATTATGTCCTTGGCGGATTCGGAGGTTCTTTCCGCCAGCTTCCTCACCTCGTCCGCAACGACCGCAAATCCCCTTCCCGCCTCTCCTGCCCTCGCTGCCTCTATCGCTGCGTTTAGTGAAAGCAGGCTCGTTTGCTCCGCTATAGAGTTTATAGTTCCCGTTATCTCGCCTATCCTCTCAACGGACCTGCTGAGCTCCTTTATCACCTCCGAATACTTTTGAACCGAGTTGTATATATCCTTCATACCTGTTATCAGCTCTTCCAGGGTCTTGTGGCTCTGGGTAAAGGTTGAATACATCTGCTCAACCAGGCCCTTGGCCTCCATAAGGTTGCCCGCATTTTGCTGAACTATCATGGAGAACTCTTCCGCGGAGGTGGAGATGTTGTTTATCTGCTCGTAGAGCCTCTGGAAGTTGTGCTCCATACTGTAGGCAACGTCAGTAAGGATTATGGCTTTATCGGTAAGGTCGCTGGAACTGGAGAAGGTCTTGTCCAGAATAGTCTTGAGCTTAACCATGGTCTCGTTGAATACCCTGTAGAGCTTCTCGTATTCCCCTTTCTTTACCTCTACCCTTACGGTGAAGTCTCCGCTACTTAGCTTCTCCAAAGCCTCAGAGATATCCTTTATGACCTCCTCCACCTGCCTTGCCCGCTCTACCATTTTGTCCTTCACGAGCTGTTTAAGCTCCGCATAAAAGTCCGACAGGTCCTTGGTGGGGTCCTGGGCGATTTTCAGCTCTTTCAGTTCAATGCCTATATCTTCAAGAAAGTCAAAGAAGAAGGCGTCAAAGACGCTCTGCATGTCGTATGCGAATACCTTAACTATGGCTTTTATAGCTTTCTCTCTAAAGCCGGGCTTGAAGCGAAAAGCTCTTTGAAGGTGTTTAACGATAAGTTCTGTGTATATGGCATAGCTACCTACATACCACTTCATAGGAAGGTTAAGGACGTTGTGAATAGAACCTATCTTGAGCCTCCTCTCAAAGTAAGAGAGTCCGAAGTTTCCGCCCCTTCTTGCCTCTTCAAATATGTCCATGAAGTATTGGAGCTGGGTTCTTTCTACATGCTCACGCAAAGCCTCCAACGTTATGCCCTTCTTCTGAGCAACCTTTTGCAGGAACTCCCGTGTCTCGGGAAAGGAGAACTGAACATCGTAGAACTCCTTTATTATCTGCGGTCCCTTCTCCTTTGCCCATGGGTAGAGCTGTGCGAGGACAGATATGTCTTCTTGGGAGAAGTTCATGAACTCCTTTCGCAGACGGAGGTTTTCTTCGGTTATGCCGTATGTTGTCATTCCCTTACCTCCTCACTCTAAAAAATCCCTCTTTTGGTTTACTAAGTAATCGGAACTTTATCTGCTATATTTAATTCCATGGCGGAGGAGGAGTTCTTATCCCAAGACGAGATAGATATGCTACTGCAGAGCCTGGGTAAGGAAGAGGAAGAAGAAGAGGAAGAGATAACCTACAAGCCCTTTGACTTAGGGGAGCTGGAGAGAATCTCTCCTACAAGATTAATAAAGCTGGAGCAGGTTATAAACAGATGGGTCACGAGCGCCACCCCGGAACTCAGAAGCATAGTGTTCAACTTGGACACCATTTCAGTCGTTGATATAAAAACTGAGAAGATATCGGACTTCGTTCTTAAGATTCCTTTGCCCGCTGCGATAGCGGTTCTGGACGTTGAAGCCCTGAACGGAAAGATGTATATGGTAATCGATACGAGGCTCATATACACCATAATAAGCATAATCTTCGGCGGTCCCGCCCAGCCTTACAAGGTAGAAGGGAAAAGCTTTACCAAGTTTGAGCTAAAGGTTATCAACAACTTGATTCAGACGCTGGTCAAGCACCTCAACAACGCCTGGATGGAGCTCATCAGGAAGGGACAGGTGGAGTTTTCGGAGATAGAAGACAACCCCCGAAGGCTCATAACTGTGAGTAGAAACGAGATAGTTATAGTAGTAACCTTAGAGGTGGACATAGAAGGTTTTAAGGGAAACATCTACTTGGCCATTCCTATGAAGACTATAGAGCCTATAAAGGACTCCCTCAGAACCGCGGATACCGAGAGCGGAGGTCACAGAGAAGCTATCCTGGAAAACCTCCTGACCACACCTGTTAAGTTGGAGGCGGTGTTACCTCCCCTTTCCATGACCGTAGGTGAAGTTCTTGAGCTGAAGGAGGGAGACTTTATCCCCCTCGATGCGAGGACGACAAGCTCCATAACGGTCAAGGTGCAGGGAGTCCCTATGTTCGAAGGTGTTCTCGGAGAATCGGACGGCAATAAGGCTGTTAAAATAAAGTCATACGTAGAAATCTTCGGAAGGGGAAGACAGCAATGAAGGAGCTGGACGAGATAATCAAGGAGCTTCTTACGAATGTAAAGGAGCTTGAGGGTGTTATAGAGAACATCAAAAAGCCTGTGAGCGAAAGCTCCCAGCTACTTCCCGAGACTGCCAAGAACATAGAGGACGTTATGCTCTTCCTCGAGCAGACATCCCATACGATAATGAACCTGCTGGAGAAGATAAACGAGAACTCCAACAAAATCCAAGAGGATGTGGACTTCCTGCTATCTTTAAATCCCGTCTCTAAGGTAAAGGAAAGGCTCGAGTCCATAAAGCGGAGGAACGAAGAGAACATAAACACTCTGCTAGAGCTTTACTCCCACATGTCTTTCCACGACCTTGCGGGACAGCAACTCAAGACCGTCCTGGATGTCCTTGAAAAGATAAAGAGCGCCCTCCTTGACATAATAGTGTCTCAGGTTACTGCAGGTAAGAACCTAAAAGAGGAGGAGGTTTCCGGCATAAAGGGCAAGGTGAGCGAGCTACTATCTCAGGATAGGATTTCCCAAGAGGATGTGGATAAACTGCTGGAAGAATTTGGCTTGTAAGGAGGTAAAGGTATGCCCCTACCACCTACGGATATCAAGATACTGGTTGTAGACGACATGAGCACCATGAGAAGGATAATAAGAACAATACTCAACCAGCTGGGATACTCAAACATTGAGGAGGCGGAGAACGGAAAGCAAGCGCTTGCCAAGCTCAAGAAGGAGAAGTTTGACTTTGTGGTAACCGACTGGAACATGCCCGAGATGGACGGGCTC
>CAYSNS010000066.1:0-6318 GCA_964432395.1 uncultured Aquifex sp.
TGGTAACCGCGGAGGCTAAGAAAGAAAACGTCATGGAAGCTCTCAAGGCGGGTGTAAACAACTACATCGTAAAGCCTTTCACACCGGAGGTTCTCAAAGAGAAGATGGAGAAGATATTTAAGTAGTTATGTTATGGGGAAGC
The DNA here is from genome assembly GCA_964432395.1 of uncultured Aquifex sp. Taxonomy (GTDB): domain Bacteria; phylum Aquificota; class Aquificia; order Aquificales; family Aquificaceae; genus Hydrogenivirga. The sequence goes on from CAYSNS010000066.1 coordinate 143, forward strand.
AAGGAAAAGCATAAAGAACTTGAGGTAAGGCTACAGCGCTGTGAAGAAGAGAACGCCCTCGTAAAGAAAGCTCTGGAAAGTTCAAGCTTGGGCATAGTTATCCTCCAAGGGGAGGATATGGTTTTTATGAACACAAAAGCGGATGAAATGTTAAAAGGTAGGAACATATTAGACATAAGCTCTTTTGAAGATATAGAAATCCTGTCCCACAGTGAGCATCTGATAATCTTCAGGTGGAAAGAGGACAAGGAAGAAAATCAGCAGAAGGAAAAGGAAGAGTGTATAAAGGATATAAAGGAGAGGATTGAACCCATAGTAGAGGAGATGGGAAGGGTTTCCTCCCAGTCGGTAGCCAGTTTCAGCGAGCTTGATGAGGTTTTTAGGATAGTTACCAACGGGCTTGAAGTAGTAAAAGATATGAGCGAGGCGGTAAAGAAGACAGAAAACGCCCTGAAAAAAGATTCGGAGATAATAAGACAGCTGAGCAAGCTATCGGAAAACATAATAAACATACTTACACAGATAAATGAAATCTCGGAGCAGACCAACATGCTGGCGCTGAACGCTGCAATAGAAGCTGCAAGGGCGGGAGAGGTTGGACGAGGCTTTGCGGTTGTGGCGGATGAGGTGAGAAGACTTGCGGGCAAGACTATGGAGTTTACCGACAGTATAGATAGGCTTCTCAAAGATATAGACACCAAAATTGACGAGGCAAAGAAACACATAGACCAAGTCGCCAAAGAGTCTGACCTACAAAGGGAGCAAGCATCGAACGTAGAGGAACTCTTCTACTTGGTTCAGTACAGGATGGAAGCTCTCAAGAGTAAATACGAGGAGGTTTCCTCAAGGTTTGAGTCCCTGCTCAACCTCATACAGGACATCAACAGGCTCATAAACAGCAAGCTGTCGGGTGGGACCTGATGAGTGCCTTCTGCAGAAAAGTAATAGAGTATATGTTCGAAAACAGGTTAAACCAGTTTATATCTTCCTTTTACGAAATCTACGAGCGCTACAGACATATGGAAGAGGAAGATTTCTTCAAAGAGTGGTTTCAACGCTCCATAATAAGGAGTCTGATTTACTTTTTCCCACCCTCTACGCTGGTCATCTCCCTTGAGGAGTTCGAAAGGTCCAGAGGACACCTTTTAAGAACTTACGTAAAAACCTACTGGAGCTTTTGCAGGAATCCAAGGAAGCACCCAGTGCGTATAGAAGAGGCTATGCGCTTTTTCGGTCTGAGCGAGCTTAGCGAGGAGCTTCTTAAAGAGAGATACCGCCTCCTTGTTAAGAGATTCCACCCGGACAGAGCGGGAAACAGCCAAGAAAACCATAAAAAGATGGTAAAGATAAACTACTACTACCAGATACTCAGGGGGTTCTTGAGTGATAAAACCGACGAAACTGTTCAGGTCAGGTAAGCGCTACCGCGGTTTTGTGCAGGGAAAAGAGGGCGCAACGCCGGTGACCTTCAACGTATACACAGTGGATGACAAAACGATAAAGGTAAAGTATCTGTTTCCCAACAGATTAGCTCGTGAAATCGGAAAAGGCTCTGTAATATTTGCACTTATAGAGGACAAGGACTACATGGTTGCGGAGCTTAGAATCCTAAAAGAGGAGAAAGGCTACTTCTTAGCTTCCTTGGACTTCGTGACCAAAGACAGGAGAAGACTACCCCGTATATGCGTGGAAGGTATGGACATAAAGGCGGAGATAGAGTGTGGAGATAGAAGCTTTAAAGGTAGGGTCCTTGACCTAAGTATGACCTCCATTGCGGTCTCCTTACAGAACACCCTGGAAGGCGTGATGTGTCAGCTTACCCTGGTCTACAAGGGAAGAAAGTTCAAGCTCAGTGCACGAGCACTCAAGAGCTACAACCACAAAGTGGTATTCACTATAGAAGGGGGAGAGTTTACCTCCTTTGTAAGCAGGGTTTATTCGGACTTGCTTCTTAGCCTCCAGAGAACTTAATCCTCAAGTAGAGTTCTTCCTTTATCCCTAACTATCCTTAGCCTGGACCTCTCCACAGCCAGAGCACCCTCGGGGACATCCTTACTCACCACGGACCCACCCGCCACGTAGGCAAGCCTGCCCACCTTTATGGGAGCTATAAGTAGAGAGTTGCTTCCTATGAAGGCTCCTGCGCAGATATGGGTTCTATGTTTTTTCTTGCCGTCGTAGTTAGCAGTTACGACACCCGCCCCTATGTTTACCTTCTCCTCTACTTCGGAGTCACCTATATAAGCCAAATGCTTTGCTTTTACAGACTTTCCTAAGCTACTTCTTTTAACCTCAACGAAGTTTCCTATATGGCTTTCCTCTCCTACAACACTTCCTTCGCTTATATGTGCAAAGGGCCCAATAACCGCTCCCTTTTCCACTTTGGAGTTTTTCACAACGCTGTAGGGCTCCACAACAACCCCTTCTCCTATCTCCGCGTCCTCTATGACAGCTCCGGTCTTTATAACTACGTTCTTTCCTATCTTCGTCCCCTTAGTTAAAAAGGCCCCGGGAAAGATTTCTGCGTTCCCTTCAAAGCTCACATCGGGCTCTATCCAAATCGTTTCTGGAGCATGGAATGTTACACCCCTCTGGGACCAAAACTTTATGAGCTTTAGCTTGATTATATTCTCCGCAAAGCTTAGCTCCCAGCGGGTGTTTACACCCAGCACCTCCGTAGGCTCGGAAGCCATGAAGCTCCTAACCTCGTAGCCCTTTTCCACCATATAGCGAACCGCGTCCGTAAGGTAAAGCTCTCCGGTTTTCTCACTGGGTTTTATCTTAAAGAGCGCCTCCAGAAGATATGGAGGATAGAACATGTAAACTCCACCGTTTACCTCCTTTACGTTCCTTTCCTGTGGGCTCGCATCCTTTTCTTCAACTATCTTGAGAATTCTGTCCGTTCCCTCCTCTCTGATTATCCTCCCGTATCCGGTGGGGTCCTGTAGAAACGATGTGAGCACAACGCCCGCAAGCTTCTTCCTCTCGTATTCCTCGACCATGTAGAGGAACCTCTGCATGTTCTTGAGGGTCTCGGAACTCACAAGTGGAGAGTCCCCGTTTATGATAAGGACATAGTCCTCGCTGTTTCTCCAGAAGTCAACTGCGGACAGGACCGCGTCCGCGGTTCCACCCTTCGGGTTCTCCTGATGAAAGTATTTAAAGCCCTCACCGAAGGTTTCTTTTACCTCCTTAGCCCTGTAGCCTACAACTATGGCTATGTCATCTATACCGCTGTTTTTCACCGTGTTTATCACATACCAGAGCATGGGCTTGCCAAGGAGCTCGTGCAGAACTTTTGGCTTTTCGCCTCTAAAGCGTGTTCCCTTTCCCGCTGCGAGTATAAGAGCTTTCACCTTGGTCTCCTCTCTACCTAATTATATTCCCCTCTTTACCTTAGCATCGGGAGCTATGCCCCTTTTGGAGCTCTCTATAAAGCTTACCAACAGTTCTACGTCCTCGTTGCCCTTGAAACTTTCTCTTAGGAGCTCTATGGCCTGCCTTTTGACGAGTGTGCTTCTGAAAAGTAGCCTGTAGGCTTCTTTGATAGCTTTTATCCTCTCCTGTGAAAAGCTGTGCCTTTTGAGCCCCACTGTGTTAACGCCATACAGGAGAGCGTGCTGTCCCGAAGCTCTTGTAAAGGGGGGAATGTCCAGAGAAACACCCGTAAGACCTCCCACCATGGCATAAGGTCCTATGCGTGCCCACTGGTGAACCGCGGACAGCCCCCCTATGAAGGAGTGCTTTCCCACCTCAACGTGTCCGCCCAAGGTGGCACAGTTTGCCATTATCACACCCTCTCCCACCACACAGTCGTGGGCAACGTGTGAGTATGCCATCAGCATTACGTTGTCTCCTATTACGGTTCTCATCTTGTCCAGCTTAGTTCCCCTGTGGATGGTCACATACTCCCTTATCAGAACCCTGTTCCCTATTATTACTTCGCTCTCCTCCCCTTCGTATCTCAGATGCTGGGGCTCTTCTCCTATGACCGCTCCGTCGTATATCTTGCAGTTCTCTCCTATTTTGACTCTACCCTTTATAGTTACCCTGTTTCCTATCCTAGTTCCCTTTCCTATCTCCACGTGCCCTTCTATCACACAGAAGGCACCTATCTCAACATCCTCCGAAAGCTTCACATCAGAACCTATAACACTTGTGGGATGAACCTTCATGCTTCCTCCTTAAGGAGAAGTTTCCTTAGAATGTTCAAAGCCACCTGGGTGGAGAGAAAGCGGTTCTCGTTCCTGCTCCTTTTAAAGAGTCTCTTCTCAACCACCTGTCTGTCTTTAAGGTAGACACCTATGTAGGTAAGCCCTTCGGGTTTGTTCTCCGAACCCCCAGGACCCGCTATGCCGGTTATGGCAACTCCGCAGTCCGTTCTCAGCCTCTCTCTAAGGCCCGAGAGCATCTCCCTGCATGTCTGTTCCGACACCGCCCCAAAGCGAGAGAGGGTCTCCTCTTTAACACCCAGAAGCTCTTTCTTAAGCTCGTTGGAGTAGACCACTACCCCGCCCAGAAAGTAAGAAGAGCTTCCGGGAACGTTGACTATCCTTGCGGAAAGGAGCCCTGCAGTGCAACTCTCCGCGGTGGAGAGGGTAAGCCCCCTTTCTTTAAGAAGTCCTCCCACAACCTCTTCGAGGCTTTCCCCCGTTGAGTAGACACAGCCCCCGAGCCTTTCCCTGGCTCTTTCCCAGTCTTCCCTTCTTTGAAAGAAGAGCTCAACACCCGCAAGGGTTTCCTCAAGCCTGAAGTCAAGTCCCGCAAGCTTATCCTCAATATGGGAAAGGTCCCCTCCAAAACATCTGAGGACGAGAAGACCTTCTTTTTGCAGGTTTTCTCGGTATAGGCATACGAGGCAATCCATGGAACGGAATTTATTATAATAGGTAGGGGAGGTTGAGTATGGGGGTAAAGCGTTATATACCCGCGGTGTTGAGCGTTTTGGCTGTCAGCTGTGGAGGAGGAGACATATTCACCCGCACCCTTGAGCCCCAGAGCGTTTTTACAAATCGCCCATCCCAAGATCAGATTTATAGAGTCCTCTCATAAGTTATATACTCTATAAACTCCGCAAGAAACCCCGCCTTTTCTTCCCCAAGGCCCCTGAAAAGCTCGTAGGCTTTTATGGCGTATCCCATGCCTAATAATCTAATACGAGCTTTCCCGCGTGGAAGGCGGAGGAGAAAGAGGTTCCCCTGAAGGTCCCAAAGGGGAGCTCAAACTCGTAGGGCTCTCTTGCCTTTGCCTTTATGCACACCTTTTCGGGAAAGCAGGGGGCACCCGCAACGGATATGACCTCCTCAAGCCTTGCGGGAAAGGGAACGACGTCCCGGGGCTCATTTCCCACCGGTGCGGTTATCCTCACACCCTTTGCGGACAGGAGCTTTATCAGGAGCTTGACCGCTCCATCCTCCGCCTGCGTTCCGAGGGACATGTTCACCACCTTTATGTCCCTTCTAAGGACGTCCGCAAGGGCTTTTATTATGCTCCAGCTGTCGCACCTGCCCCGAGAGCAAACCCTGTAGAGGGCTACCTTTGCTTTAGAGGCTCTGTGAACCAGGTAGGCCACTGCTGTCCCGTGGGGCTCCGCCCTGTATGGGTCTTCCCGCATGTTCTTGGTAAAGAGAAGTATGTCTTTGAGCCGTTGGGAGTCCGCCCCGCTGTCCAGAACCGCCACCAGCCTTTGGGAAGTTGGAGAGCTATCTCGCACCGGGAGGGGTGAGGCTTCTCCCAAGAGCTCGTAGAGATAGTTGGGCTGAAGGATGAGAACTTTCTTTTTAAGCCTTTGGCGGAGCTTTTGCTCTTCCTCCCGCCACTCTATTAGAGAGAACTTCAGGCCGTTGACCTGCAGGCTCTGGGAGGGCTTTATATCCGGTGGGAGCTCTCCCCTGTAGACCGCTATGAACTGGAAGGGAATAAAGAGAGCCCTGTCGCTCTTGGAGGCTTTGGAGCTTGCCACCTTGCTAAGGAGCAGGAGGAGTCCCACGCCCACCAGAACACCCACAACGACACCTATGCCCGACGAGCCACCTCCACCACCTCCACCCCCGGAGGGGGTCTGTTCCTGTCTCTGTCCGGGTATGGGAACCACTACAGTTTCTGAGAAAGAAAGGCTAAAGACCAGCAAAAGGGCAAGGAGCTTTCTCACAATAGTTAAAATTTTAGTATGGTAT
>CAYSNS010000067.1:0-6304 GCA_964432395.1 uncultured Aquifex sp.
AGGCGTCGTAGTAGGGCTGGGGGGAACGATTACAACGTTGACCGCTCTTGAGTTCAACGTATATCCGTACCGCCCTGAGGAGATTCACGGCAGGAAGCTATCGAGGGATGTTCTATCCAAGTGGTTCAGTATCCTTGTAGAACTTCCCTATAGGGAAAGGAGCAGAAGATTCAAGCAGATAGAGGACAGAAGAGCGAAGGTAATAGTTGCAGGTATAGCTATGTTTATAAAGATTCTTGATGTATTCAAAAAGGACCACCTTATCGTAAGCGACTGGGGAGTAAAGCATGGATTGATACTCAAGGAGGCAATGTCTTGAGAGCGTAAGTCAAAGCTTCCACAAGCTGGTCTATGTCTCTTCTGGTGTATCGCAGACTCACGGTCATGCGTAGCCTTGCCTCTCCTCTGGGAACGGTAGGATACCTTATGGCCTGCAGGAAAAAGCCTTCTTTAAGCAAAGCCTTAGAAAGCTCTACAGCCTTTCTCTCATCTCCTACGATGAGCGGAATTATGGGTGTTCCCCAGAACCTGACCTGTAGCGGTAGGTTCTTTAATCTCTCGTATGCATAAGATGAAAGTTTCCTCAGCTCCCCTACCATGGAAGGGTTACGCTCAATAATCTTCAGAGCTTCAAGAACACCACCGCACACCGCAGGAGGTAGGGAAGTGGTAAATATAAGGCTCCTTGCCTTGTTCACCAACAGCTCTACAACCTCAACACTACCACACACAAAAGCTCCGTAGCCTCCCAGAGCCTTTGACATGGTTCCCATAACGACCACGTTTTCCTTCCACTCCAGGCCCAGCTCTTTCAGAGTTCCCCTACCTTCACCCACTGTTCCCGTCCCGTGAGCGTCATCCACGTAGAGCATACAATCAAACCTGTCCGCTACATCCGAAAGCGCTTTCAGGTCCGCAATGTCACCGTCCATACTAAAAACACCGTCGGTCACTATAAGGACTTTCCTGAACTTGTGCCTTTCCCTGTCCAGCAGGCGCTTTAGAGAACTATAGTCCCTGTGCTCTATCACTATCTTTTTAGCCTTTGAAAGCCTACAGCCGTCTATTAGGGAGGCGTGATTTAGACTATCGCTGATTATAAGGTCGCCTTCGCCCGCAAGAACGGGAATAGCTCCCACGTTAGCCATGTATCCAGAGCCAAACAGAACACAGGAAGGAGTTCCTTTAAAATCCGCAAGCTTTCTCTCAAGCTCCTGGTGAAGCCTTGTATATCCGGAAACAAGTTGAGATGCTCCCGAGCCCAACCCTTCTTCCCTTAGAGCCTTTATAGATGCTTCAACCACAGCGGGATGGTTCTTCAAACCCAGGTAGTCGTTGGAGCAAAAGTCCCTAAGACCCTCTCTTAAAAGTCTCCTTCTGTATAAGCCCTGTTCTTCTATCTGTCTTAACGTTTCCTTAATCCAGTCCAAGCTCATAGCCACTTTACGTAGAGAGTAGTAAATTACTACACATGTTCGGGAAAGGCTACAGGGGTGTGTTCAGCAAGATGGGTGAAGGCCTCCTGGAGAAGTATATCCAGGACTTGAAAACCGAGCTTGAGAAAAACCCCGAAGATAGCGAGCTACTTTTCAAACTGGGCATGGCATACGTTCGCATAGGGAAAACCGATGAGGCTCGTGAGGTTTACAAGAAGCTAAAGGAGATAGATAGCGATAAGGCCAAGGAGCTATTGGATGCCATATATGAAGTGTAATATAATAAAGTATGACTGCTAATTGAGGAGGTTTGCACGTATGCCCCTTTCTAAGGAGAAAAAGCAGGAGATAATAAAGAGCTTTCAGAGACACGAGCAAGATACCGGCTCTCCTGAAGTCCAGATAGCCATCCTCACCGAGAGGATAAACAAACTGACCGAGCATATGAAGAAGCACAAAAAGGATATCCATTCCAGGCGCGGGCTGATAGCCATGGTGAACAAAAGGAGGAGATTGTTAGAGTATCTGAAAGAGACAGACTACAAAAAATATGTTGAGATATCGCAAAAGATAGGGCTTCAGGTAAAGTAAGATGGAGGAATCCGCAAGGATAGGAAACAGCAAAGACCCGATAGTAATCGAGGTAGGTAAATACGCAAAGCAAGCGGACGGTGCAGTAGTCGTCAGGCAAGGAGGGACCGCCGTCCTCGTCACCGCGATAATGTCCGACGAACCCAACACTGACATAGACTTTACACCTCTTACCGTTGATTACAGGGAAAGGCCCTCCGCATACGGCAGGATACCAGGAGGTTTTATAAAGAGGGAAGGCAAACCCACAGAGAGAGAAATACTCACCTCAAGGGTTATAGACAGACCCATAAGGCCACTATTCCCCGAAGGCTTCTTTCACGATGTGGTCATAACCGCTCTAACTCTGTCCGCGGACGATACCTACGACCCGGATGTCCTGGCTATAACGGGCGCGTCCAGTGCGCTTCACATATCGCGTATACCCTTCGAAGGTCCCATAGCGGGTGTAAGGGTCTGCAGGATAAACGGTGAGTTCATAGCCAATCCGAGTTACGAGGAGAGAAAGGAAGCGGACTTAGAGATAGTTATGGCGGGAACAAAGGATGCGATAGTTATGGTAGAAGGGGGAGCCAAAGAAGTCCCCGAAGATGTAGTTACCGAGGCTCTCTTTTTCGGGCTTGAAGCTATAAGGGAAGTTCTTGAAGCTCAAGAGAGGTTGAGGGAAAAGGTAGGTGTTCCCAAGGTAGCGTTTGAAGGTATATCCCTGAGTCAGGAGCTTTTAACTTCCCTTGAAAAAGAGTGCAAAGATAAGATACTTGAGGCTTTTTCTATCCAAGACAAAAAGAGCAGGAACAAGAGGCTCTCTCAGATAGTGGAAGAGTTCATACAAGCCCACGAGGTTCCTGAAGAGCTTCACTTCAACGTCAAGTATTTCTTTAAGAAGCTCGAGAGCAAGCTTATGCGAGAGAAGATACTCTCCGAGGGAATCAGGATAGATGGCAGGAAGCCGAACGAGATAAGGCCTATATCCATAGAGGTGCATCCCTTCGATAGGCCCCACGGGAGTGCAGTATTCACGAGGGGACAGACCCAGGCGTATGTAACTGTGACCCTTGGAGCACCGGACGAGGCCCAGATGATAGAGACCATAGCGGAGGGAGAAGTCTTTAAGCGTTTCATGCTCCACTACAACTTCCCTCCTTTCTCTGGAGGGGAGGCCAGACCTTGGGGACCGCCCAGGAGAAGAGAAATAGGACACGGAGCTCTGGCGGAAAGGGCATTAGAGCCCGTTCTTCCCGACGAGGATGAATTTCCCTATATCATAAGGGTAGTTTCGGACATACTTGAGTCCAACGGCTCAACCTCAATGGCGACGGTGTGCGGGGGTTCTTTAGCTCTCTTCGATGCGGGAGTTCCCGTTAAGGGCGGAAAGCACGTATCGGGTATAGCTATGGGCCTGATAATGGAGGGAGGCAGATACGTAATACTTTCCGACATCCTCGGTGACGAGGACCATCTGGGGGATATGGACTTTAAGGTTGCAGGAACAAAGGACGGCGTGACCTCCATCCAGATGGATATAAAGGTCAAGGGTATAACCAAGGAGATAATGAAAGAAGCCCTTGAACAGGCAAGGGAAGGAAGGCTCTACATTCTGGAGAAGATGAACGAAGCTATTTCCGAACCCAGAAAAACCCTGTCTCCATACGCTCCACGTATAGTTATACATAGAGTCCCCGAAGAGAAGGCTCCCCTTGTGATAGGGCCGGGAGGAGCAAACGTCAAAAAGATATACGAGGAGACCGAGGTAAAGGTCTGGGTAGGTGAAGAGGGTAAAGTATACCTTACCGGTTTTTCGGACGAAGCCATAGAGAAGGCTAAGGAGATTATAGACAACCTTATCAAGGACGTTGAAGTAGGAGAGGTATACGAAGGTAAGGTCACACGTGTGGAGCCATACGGCGTGTTCATAGAGATTCTGCCGGGTAAGATAGGTCTCCTTCACGTGTCCAAGATGGCACAGCCGATAAGACATGCGGGTGACAAATACAGCGTAGGAGATATAGTCAGGGTCAAGGTTCTGGAAGTGGACGAGATGGGAAGACCAAAGTTCACAACGATGGGGCTGGACGGAGATAGTCCCGCTGAGGAAGAAGTTGAGGTGGGTAAGGTATACGAAGGGACCGTAACACGGGTTGAGCCTTACGGGGCTTTCGTTGAGATACTCCCGGGCAAGGTGGGGCTCTTGCATGTGGACAACATGAGGCAAAAAATTAAGGACGCGAGGGACAGGTTCCGCACGGGACAGAAGGTAAGGGTTAAGGTGTTTGAGCTGGACGACAGAGGTAGGCCAAAACTCACCGACAGAATAGAGTAGTATGACTGTGCTAAAGGTTAAGAGACTTCCCCACGGAAAAGGTTTGGAACTCCCTTCATATGCTACCGACGGTTCGGTGGGGCTTGACCTCAGAGCAGCGGTAGAAAAATCCGTTATCCTGAAACCTCTGGAAAGAGTCTTGATACCCACCGGGCTCGTTCTGGAAATACCCGAGGGCTACGAAGGACAGGTAAGACCACGAAGCGGACTCGCTTTGAAGAAGGGTGTAACGGTTCTCAACTCTCCGGGAACTATAGACTGGGACTATAGAGGAGAAGTAAAGGTTCTTCTTATAAACCTCGGAACGGAAGAGGTAGTTATAAATAGGGGTGACAGAATTGCACAGCTTGTAATATCTCCCGTAAGCAAGGTAAGCGTTGTAGAGGCTGAGGAGCTGGGAACAACCTTGAGGGGAGGAAAAGGGTTCGGTAGCACGGGAATGGATTAGCAAGCCTTAAGAAGGAGGTTCAGCTGAACACCCTTCTCAGGTAGCTGGTGTGCGCTGAGTTCAATCAAGCCTTTGCTATCTATCATGAAAATCTTGAAAGGAGCTGTCTTTAAAAGCTCTTTGAATTCCTCGGGATTTATCCCTCCCTTAATCATGTAATCGGGACTGTACTCAAGGATTATGTTCTCAACTATATGCAAGGATTCCCTCGCACCCTTTAAAACCGAGAGCTCGTATCCTTCTACATCTACCTTCAACAACTTTATCTTTGCTATATTTCTCTCCTTGATAAATCTGTCTAAACTTATAACCTCTACCTCTATCTTTTCATGGTCGTGCAGAGGCATAAGGCTGTGTCTGCCTCTGTTTTTATCCGGGTATAAGTACAACGTAGCCTTTCCGTTACGTTCACCGATAGCGGTGTCTATAGGAAAGACTTTATCCCCACGGTTTAACTCTATATTTTCTTTCAGAAGTTCATAGTTCAAAGGGTCAGGCTCAAAGGAAAATATACGGACACCTTCAGGGGAGAGTTTGTCAACCAGTATACTGTACCACCCTACATGTGCTCCCACATCTATAAACACATCTCCATAGGTAAAGCTGACAGACTCTATTAGTCTTGTTATCTCTGGCTCATAAATTCCATGCTTATACACATACCTACCTATAGCATCCTCTGTTTTGAACTTCAAAGTTATACCGTGAATTGCTTTTGCAGTAAGGTATTGTTTCCTCAACAAGAATCTATTAACTAAATAATGCAAGCCCTTAAGTGAAGTCTTAACTTGCTTTGGCACCTTCTTTCACATCCCTGTCGGAAACAACCACGGATAGGGTTTCCTGGTCGGAAACAGCCAGTATCATACCCTGAGACTCTATACCGAAAATTTTACGGGGCTTGAGGTTAGCAACTATGAGTATCTTCTTACCAATAAGCTCATGGGGTTCGTAGAACTCCGCTATGCCGGCGACGACCGTTCTTTCTTCGTTCCCGAGAGAAAGCTTTAGCTTCAATAGCTTTTTTGAGCCCTCCACCTTGTAAGCTTCAAGAACCTTAGCGAGCCTGAGCTCTATCTTTGCAAAGTCTTCTATGGTGATAAACTTCTCGGTGTCCATAGGTTTATTTAAACACAAAACTCGTTCAAACCTTCAGCCCAACTGCATTATATGATTAAAGACATTAAAATGGTAACTGCGAACTGTTAGAATTCGCAAAAAGTTTCAGGAAAGGAGGTGGAAGTCATGGCAGAGACGGTTACGCTAAAGGGAAATACAGTAACTCTCGTTGGACCCGCACTAAGCGTTGGGGACACAGTCCCAGAGGCAGTTGTGGTCACCAAAGACCTTGAAGAGAAGAGAATAGGCGGAGCCAAAGGGAAGGTTCAGCTCATAGTTACCGTTCCCTCCCTTGACACACCCGTGTGCGAGACTGAGACCAAGAAGTTCAACGGGCTCGTGGCTCAGCTGGGAGACAAGGTTGACGTTACCGTCGTCTCTATGGACCTG
>CAYSNS010000068.1:0-6257 GCA_964432395.1 uncultured Aquifex sp.
TAGGACACCCCTCCCTTTTTAACCTCGTAATCGCTCACATCAAAGCCCTCTTCTTGCTCAAGGGCAAGCCTGAGCATATTCAGTCTGTCCTGTGCGGGAACGGAATGCTTTTCCTTCAGAGGAGCAAGATAGGTGGGCATAAAGATGACCCTTTTAGCTCCTACTATCTCCTTGGCGTCTCTGGCAAGCAGGATGTGCCCTATATGAACGGGGTCAAAGCTTCCCCCGTAGAGTATAAACATGCTTGAATATTATAGGTAATGTCCCTGAGAAATAAGTTAATCCTTAGCACCTTTTTTGTTTCCTTTACGCTTTCACTGGTGACCATAGTTATATTTGGTTCCATCGTCTATCACAACATGCAGGATAACGTTAAAGATGTCTACGACAGTGTAGCAAGAACTTTCTCCTTTGCTCAAAGAACCCTTGCGGAGGGAGCGGACGAGGTAGTGATAAAGCTCAAAGACTGTAGAATAAGAAGGGCAATACCATACTTACTGCTGAAAGAGAACGGACTTCTGGTAGGAAGGATCGTAGACTGCACCTTTTATGGGACGAGCTTTTTAAAGGTAATCAACTTTACAGCTAATGTTAACGGTCTTGAGTGGTTCATCCTTTACGATAGAGATGTTATCGAAAGACTCTCCCAGGGTGACCCTGAATTTCTTGACCGATTCATAGGAAACCGTGCTGTTGTAGAAGGTTTCGTCATTGAAGGGGAGTTTAACCCGCGCATGTTGAGTTTTGCCCAGGACTCCGCAGGATACAACCTGACCGACAGGTTAAGAACCCTTGTTATGGATTTTCCCCTTATAGTTCAAAACGAAATTCCTGTAGGCAGGATAGTCTTCATAAAGGACTTCTCTCCCATGCTTGCGGAAGCACTCTTTATACCCTTGATATTCCTCGGATATACCCTCGCTCTCGTCATAGTCCTTTCAATAGTTCTCTTCGTTCTATTTAACCGCATAGTTAGGGAGATACTACTGCTCAGGGACATGACCAGCAGGTTTAAGGACCTGAACTTCTCCGATGTGCCCAGACTGAACGATATGCTCCGTCAGGAGAAAACGAGAGACGAGCTCTTTTACCTCAAGAGAGCAATACTCGTGATGGCCCAAGAGCTTGAAGATACCATAAGCAAGCTTCAGCAAGAAAAGCACAAGTTTGAGGAGATGGCCTACACGGACCCCCTTACCGGACTGAGCAACAGGAGGTTCTTCCTAAGGGAAGCAAGCAGAATGTTAGAGCTCGCTAAAAGATACAAAGAACCTTTAGCCCTCATGATGCTCGATATAGACAACTTTAAAAGGATAAACGACGAATACGGGCACGATGTGGGAGACCTCGTCCTGAAGAAACTCGCTCAGGTAATAAAAGGTAGCATACGCTCTTCCGACGTGCCAGCAAGGTTCGGAGGTGAAGAGTTTATAGTGTTACTTCCCAGAACCGACGAAAAGGGTGCGGTTATGGTGGCGGAAAGGATAAGGAACAATTTTAGAAACTCACGGGTTCAGGTAAACGGTAAGGATGTGCGGACCACCGTGAGCATAGGAGTGGCACTTTACGAACATGGTGAAGACCTGGACAGTCTAATCAAGAAAGCGGACAAGGCTCTCTACGAGGCCAAAAGGAAGGGAAAGGACAGGGTGGAAGTGTTCAGACATACAGAGGAACATCCGTAGACGGGTTAGCCATAGCCCTTATCAGAAGTCTCTCTATCATCTTTCTATGAATAGGCTTTGCTTCTCTTCCAAGCTTTAGGAAGAAATGAAACAGCACCCCCGAGGTTTCCAGTCCAAGACCTCTGTCCGCCAGCACTTTCTCTTCCCAGCTACCTATCTTATTCCTCAAGCTCCTGAGTAGGAGATTGTTGGGGTTCAAGCTGGGACGCTTGGGAATTCCCACGAACTGGTATCCTCTAACCTTACCATTTAGAAAGAAAACCTTTATCAGGTAGTTTCCGCTCTCTACCGTTATGCTCTCATCCGCATCCTCAAAGAGCCCCCCAGAGCCGGCGGTCACTGTCCTTGTTTTGACAGCGTTGTAGTCAACAAGTCCGGGATTCTTAACTTCCTTACCCGCCATGTTAAAACCAGCCACGTATCCCGACTGCTGGGCGGGAGGGAAGAGAGCTATCCATCTATGGTTACCCCACACATCTATACCCGAAGCTATATCTCCCGCAGCGAACACATCCGGGTCTGAAGTTCTCTGATACTCATCTACCAGAACCCCGCCTATGGGTCTGTTGAGCTTCTTGTCCATGTGTATCTTTATATTGGTTCCCTCTACCAGGAAGGTTCTGGGCCTTACGCCCGTTGAGATTATCACCATGTCCGTTTCTATGAAAAAGCTCCTATCGGAGCCTCTCGGTTTTATCTCTACCGCTTCCACCCAATCCCTGCCGTGGAAGGCTACTACCTGATGCTCAGTGTATATGTCTATTCCTGTTTCTTTCTTCAAGGTATCTCCGTAAATCTTTCCCATTTCGTGGTCAAGCATACGGGGAAGGACCCTGTCAAATATCTCTACTACCGATACCTTTACTCCGAGGTGATGCAGAGTTTCCGCATCCTCTATACCTATGGGACCACCTCCGACTACGACAGCCTTCTTTACCCTACCGGAAGTTATCCACTCCCTTATTTTCAGAGCCTCATCAAGAGTCTTTGCTGTGGTTATGCCCTTTAGCTCCACGCCATCTATGGGAGGAACAAAAGCGTATGCACCCGCTGCCAGAAGACATCTGTCGTAGGAGATTTCCTCCTCTCCTTTGATTATCACCTTCTTTCTTTTGTTGTCTATTCTTTCTACCTCTTTGCCCGGACGGAAGTCAACCTTGTACCTTTCGTAAAATCTTTCTCCACCTTTATAAAAAAGTGCTTGAGGAAGTATGTCGTCCCTTATGACGTTCTCCATGCAGTTGGGAGCGTAGGTAGGGTGGTCCTCCGCGGATAGAACTACAATCTCGCTGTCCCTATCAACGCTTCTGAAAGCTTCGACAGCGCAGGCTCCCGCAGGACCGTTCCCTACTATAACAACTCTCATTTAGCTCTCCCGTCAAGGCTGAGTATATACTCCAAGCAAGTCCTTACACCGAAGCCGGTTCCTCCGGGAGAGTAGTAAGCATAGTCTTCCTTTGACCATGCGGGCCCCGCTATATCAAGATGAACCCAGTCTATACCTTCACCTACGAACTCTTCAAGGAACATAGCTGCGGTTATGGCTCCTCCGTATCTTCCTCCCGTATTGACCACGTCCGCAGGACCTTTCTTTATCTTCTTACGTAGCCTCTCGTCGTCCATGGGTAGCTCCCAGAGGCGTTCCCCTGCTTCCTTTGCGGACTTCTTTATCTCCTGTGCAAAGCTTTCCGAGTTTGTAAACAGCCCTGCGGTGTATTCACCCAGCGCTACCATGCAGGCACCCGTCAGGGTTGCCATATCGATAATCTTTGATGGCTTGAGCTCGGAAGCGTAGGATAGAGCATCCGCAAGGGTAACCCTGCCTTCCGCATCGGTGTTGTCTATCTCTATATACTTGCCGTTCTTTGCCCTTATTATGTCATCGGGACGGTAAGCAGTGCCCGAGGGCATGTTCTCCGCAGCGCCTATTATCCCGTGCACTTCAATCTTTGGCTTGAGCTGAGCTATCGCCCTCATTATTCCCAGAACCGCACAGGCTCCGCTCTTGTCCATCTTCATGGTCCTCATATAGTCCCCCGGCTTTATGTTGAGTCCTCCGCTATCAAAGGTAAGTCCTTTACCTACTATGACTATCTTGTCCTTTGCCCTCCCGCGGGGTTTATAGGTCAGGTGTATAAATCTGGGGGGCGTGGCGGAGCCTTTTCCTACGCTCCAGAGAGCGAGCATACCCATATCCTGTATCTGTTTTTCGTCGTATATCTTGCACTGAAGCTTATACTTTTTGGCAAGTTTCTGAGCCTCTTCCGCCAAGGTAATTGGGTTTATGACGTTACCGGGCTCGTTTACAAGGTCCCTTGCGTAGTTCTGGGCTTCCGCTATTATCGTTGCCCTCTTTACCACCTCTTCGTCCGCACCCTGAACCGTTATCTTCTTAAGCTCCTTTCGGTCCTCTTCTTTCTTTGACTTATACCTATCAAAGGAGTAGTTGCCTAAGATGGCCCCCTCTACTACAGCCCGATAGATTCTCTCTCCGACCCTACGGGGAAGAACGAAGACTGCTTTCTGGACCGAGTCTTTCTTAAGTCTCTTGACCGCGCTTGCGGAAGCCCTTCTGAAGGTGTCCGTATCCGCTTTCTCTTTCTTACCCAAACCCACAACGTAGACAAGCTTTATCCTCTGCCCGGGCAGGGGAACCTTCTCTATCTGTCCTTCCTTTGCTTTGAAGTCCTCCAGTTCAAGAACCTTTTTTACCTTTGAGGCTATCCCTCTTCCTAAACCCGACAGGGTTCTTGTGTCTCCTTCGTAGAGGAAGACTACCGCACAGTCTATGTTAGCGCTCTTTATATCGTCCTTGCCCGCTTTAACTTCCATCGTTCAACCTCCCAGCGGAATAATGATATAGTTTAACAAGGAGGGAAGTGCCATGGACACAAAGAAATCCAAGTCCGAAGAATACGAAAAGCCCCACGTGGTTGAAGAAAGCATATGGATTGCGGGAGAAGCTATCAAGAAAGCTCCCCAGCTAAAAGGCGTCCCTACAGGTGTGGAGGGTCTGGATGAGCTTTTCTTCCATGCGGTTGTGGAAAACGGTAAGGTTGTTAAAAAACCTCTGGGTGGGATACCCCAGTATGCGGTAGTGAACCTGACAGGGGTTTCGGACACAGGAAAATCCCTTATGGTAGAGCAGTATACGATAGAGCAGGCACGCAGGGGAGAGGTAGTAGCCTTCATAACCGTAGAGAGTCCTGCACCTTTTGTAACCATGGGACTGAGGGAAAGAGCAACCGCTATGGGTGTGGATTTTTCTCAGATAGAGAACAAGATAGTCCTTATAGATGCTGCAAGCCATAGCAGTCTAAGGGATAACATCCCCAACCTGCTTGCTACGCTTGCCTTTGCTATAAAGAACTACAAGGTGAGACATACGGTAATAGACTCCGTGACAGGGCTCTACGAGTCAAAGGAGATGCTCGCAAGGACGGTTGTAAGACAGCTTTTTAACTTTATGAAGAAGTGGTATCAGACAGCTATTTTCGTTTCTCAAAAGCGTAGTGGACACGAGGAGCTTTCCGCAGAAGCTGCAGGCGGGTATGCGGTGAGCCACATAGTAGACTGCACCATGGTTCTGGCAAAGGAGCTTATCCTTACAAAGAGCCAGTCTTCTATATACAAAAGGCCTATAGGTGATATAGTCAGGCTATTCAGGATTGACGGCTGTCGCCTCTGCGGGCACGATACGAGGACTCGTTACTTGGAAATAACCGAGACAGGATTGGTTGTTATAGGTGAACCTCTGAATTGAAAAGGTAAAATATTGATATAACTACTAAGTGAGGAGGGTGAGAGATGGTGGGAGAAAGGATAAGGTCGCTCAGGGAAGAAAAGGGTTTGACCGTAGAAGAGTTTGCCAGACAGATAGGCATACCTGCTCATAGAGTCAAAGAGATAGAGGAAGGCAGGCTTGAGCCCTGCGATGCTACTCTCGTTTACATATCAAAGCTTTTCAAAGTTAGCTTCAGGTGGCTCAAAGAGGGCAAAGAGGAGGTAGCGCAAGTAGCTTAGGCTACTTTATCCTGTTTATCAGCTCTTCCATTATCTCTTTTATGTCCACTTTGTTTAGTGTAAGTGCCAGTGTAAGCATGTATAGCATGTCCGCGGTTTCGTAAACTATATCCCTTTTTTGTCCGTTTTTTAGCGCTATGAGAGCTTCTATTGCTTCCTCTCCGAACTTCTGGAGGACCCTGTCCTTTCCCTCACGAGCCAGGCGGACCGTGTAGGAGTTCTGCGAGCCTTCTCTCAGTCTGTCCTGTATTATCTCCTGAAGTCTGGGAAGTGTTTCAAAGGGTAGGGGTTTGTGGAGCTCGCTCCCCTCTATGTCCCTGTAAAAGCAGTTTCTCTTCCCCGTGTGGCAGGAGCGATTCTTTTCCTGCTCTATTACGTAAATGAGCACATCCTCATCGCAGTCAACAAGTATCTTTATTACCCTCTGAAGCTCTCCGGAAGTTTCTCCTTTTTTCCACAGCTCCTTTCTTGAGCGGGAGTAGTAGTGGGCGTATCCGGTTTCAAGGGTTTTCCTGACAGCTTCTTCATTAGCCCAGGCAAACATGCGAA
>CAYSNS010000069.1:0-6252 GCA_964432395.1 uncultured Aquifex sp.
CCTAAGCTTTTAAGTCCTTGAAAATCAAGGGCCCGGGAGTGAGAATTGTTCTCAATTAACCATAGTGTCATAAATGTTCAGAAATATCAATCAGTTCCTTCCCGACATACTCTCCCAAGGCTTTGGTTAAAATTCAAGCCTATTCAGTTTTCAAGGAGCCGGCGGGCCCTTGCGTCCCGCATTACTTACTCAAGAATTTAACACATTACCCCGTTTTTGCCAATATGAGCTCGGTCATAAAAATGCTCAGTGGGTATTTATCTTTTGGGGAGGTGTGTATAAGAGTCCCAGCACAGTTCCCCACATAATGTGGAGAATCAGGAGAGATATATGCTCGCTGACTCCCATACTCAGGAAACCTTTCATAAAAGGTGCACCGCCGAAGGCGGTAACTACAAGAGAAAAAAGAACCACAATATGCCACAGAGTGCCGAACACTAAGCCTTTTAGCAACCCATTTTTAAAAGGTAAGGCCATGTAAATTTTGGGGTGGACAAAAACCAGAGCAAGAACCGAAGAGTTGAGCGTATGCCCCAGAGCCATCACCCAATCTTCAAATCCTTTGAATACCCCCCACAGCTTTATAAGTTCTATATAAGTTTTGTATGTGCCGAAGAGTCCCATAAAACCGTCAAGCATGAAGTCTACACCCATCATTACATAGCCTGCAACGAAGCTTGCAAAGAGGTAGCTGAGAAAGTTAACACCTCTAACTACTTCATTCAAGATACTTTTTTACCTCCTGCTGTAGACCTGGGGGTAAACCAAGTTTTCTGAGTCTTTCGGGCTCCGCTTCTATGAACTCATAGAGATTACTGAAGTTCTGGTAGATTATTTTGCGCCTTATCTTGCCTACACCCTTCACCTTTGAAAGAACGTCCTCAAGAGCTTTCTTGCTTCTTAACTTGCGGTTGTAAGAAAGTGCAAAGCGGTGAGCTTCATCTCTTATGAGCCCGAACACTCTGTATAGCAGGGGTATATCTTTAAGCCTGATGGCCCTTCCATCCTCAGTCAGGAGTATCTCTTCTTCTTTTGCAAGGGCAAAAACCCTTACGGGCAGGTTAAACACTTTCTTTACGTTCAGCGCTACATTAAGCTGTCCTTTTCCTCCATCTACGAGCCACAGGTCCGGCATGGGTTCCTTTAGCTCCTTCAGCCTTCTGGCTCTACGGGAAAGAACCTCCCTAAGAGCATGGTAATCGTCAATTTTGGACAGGCTCTTAACCTTATACCTCCTATATCTGCCTTTGTTCATTCTTCCATCTTCCCATACCACACAGCTACCCACCGTGTGCTCGCCGTAGAAGTGAGATATATCGAAGCCTTCTATGATACTGGGCAACCCCATACTCAGATGTGTTTTAAACTCCTCTTCTAACAGCTTGGGGTCTATGTTCTCTTTCAGGTTCTCCTCCGCAAGGACAGAAAGCTTTTCGGGTATGTGTGTGGAAAAGATAACCTTATGTTCCGCTCTTGAGAGGAGCCATTTCTTGACCTCTTCCCGCACTTCAAAGTTAGTAAGTATATGCTCGGGGATGAAGTTAGAGTAGTAGTATCCGAGGAGGAGTTCCTCTATGTGTTCCTCCTTTTCAAGGTCGTAGGTTTCTTTGCTAACAAGCTTTCCGCCTCTTATCAGGAAAAGTCCAACCTTTCTGCCTACTCTGTAAAATAGGTCCGCGGAGCGGAAAGGCAGTCCGGAAACGCTCTGCCCTTTACTTATGTTCTCAAGAGCCTTTATCTGGTCCCTTATCTGTGCACATTTCTCAAAAAGCATATCCTTGGAAAGCTCCTCTATCCTGGAATATAACTTTTCAAGAACATCGCCCACTTCACCCGAAAGGAGCCCAACCGCTCCCTCTACGCTGAGTAGATAATCTTCCTTGCTTACATAGGAGGTGCATGGAGCGGAGCACAGGCCCAGATGGTAATCCATACAAGGCTCCTCCCTCTTGGGCATCGGGTCGCAGGTTCTGAGCTTGAAGAGTTTGTGAACGAGTTTCTTTACCTTGTATGCCTTTCCCACCTGCAGAAACGGTCCAAAAAGCTTGCCTCTGTGCTCTGTTCCCCTAACCACCTTTACCGTAGGATACTCTTCCTCGGTTATCAGGAGCATGGGGTATCCGCTACCGTATTTATGAAGAATGTTATACTTGGGCTTGTGACTTTGAATCAGGTCCACCTCCAGAACAAGAGCCTCAAACTCGTTGCGAGTTATTATCCAATCCAGCCCTACACTGTCCCTGAATATCACAAACTCCTTGGGGTCGGTCTCTGAAAGTCTAAGGTGCTGTTGGAGTCTTTTCCTTATATTTTTAGCCTTACCTATGTATACAGGTCTACTCTTACCCTTGAATATATAAACACCGCACTTCTGCGGAGCTCTTTCTATGACTTCCTTCCAGTCCATAGGGTAGAAATATAACACCGCTCCGTATTCCACTTACTCACTTTACTGTAAATTAAATAAGTAACGGGAAGGAAAGCCATGAGCCTAAAAGAAAAACTCCTCAGAAAAGGAGAGTTTATGTGGGAACTGCCCAGGAACACACTGGAGGGGCAGAAGGTCCCGGTTGTGCTCTATCTCAGTAGCAGACTTTTTGAGCTTTTGGAAGAAGACGCCCTAAGACAGGCTGTTAACGCTTCTACCCTTCGTGGCGTTCAGAAGGCGGTATACATAATGCCCGATGTCCATGTGGGCTACGGATTTCCTGTCGGCGGGGTGATGGCAACCGATGCACAGACCGGAGTTATAAGCCCCGGCTCTGTAGGATACGATATAAACTGTGGTGTAAGGCTCATAGCTACCAGCCTGCGCGCTAAAGATATAGCTCCGAGAATAGACAAGATTATGCAAGATATATTAAGAAATATTCCCGCAGGCGTGGGTTCCAAGGGAGATATAAAGCTCTCCCGTTCTCAGATGGAAGATGTTTTAATTAGGGGAGCAAGATGGGCTGTAGAGCACGGATACGGTCTTGAAGAGGACCTTGAACACATAGAGAGTGGAGGGGCTATTGAGCACGCTGACCCTTCAAAGGCTTCGAAGGAAGCTTACGAGAGGGGAGCGGACGAACTCGGAACCGTAGGAAGCGGAAACCACTTCGTAGAACTTCAATGGGTGGAGGAAATATACGACGAAGACATAGCTCAAAAATTGGGTATAACACTCGGACAGCTCATGATAATGGTTCATTCTGGCTCAAGGGGCTTCGGACACCAGGTTTGCACAGACTATTTGAGGACCGCTTTGGATTCCGCATCCAAATACGGTATTGAACTCCCGGACCCACAGCTTGCCTGTGTTCCCTTTATGTCGGAGGAGGGGCAGGATTACTTCAAGGCCATGTGTGCATCCGCTAACTATGCCTTTGCCAACAGACAGATTCTTGGCTTTAAGACAGCCATGACTCTTAAGAAGACTCTGGGAGTATCCTGGGAAGAACTCGGATACAGGCTCATCTACGACCACGCTCATAACATAGCCAAGGTTGAAACCCATAGAGTGGGGAACAAGCGTAAGAAGGTGGTAGTGCATCGCAAGGGTGCCACAAGAGCCTTTCCTCCCTTTGACCCGCAAGTGCCCCCCGCATACCGAGATGTAGGACAGCCCGTAATAATTCCCGGTGATATGGGAAGGGCTTCTTACCTGCTCGTAGGTCAGGAAAATTCCATGCGTATGAGCTTTGGAACCGCATGCCACGGGGCGGGTAGGCTTATGTCAAGGAGAAAAGCAAAGAAGTTTGTCAAGGAGAGGGGCTTAGAGAAGGTAATAGAAGGTCTTACCGTTGTAGCAAGAGGCAAGGGCACGATTATGGAAGAAATACCCCAAGCTTATAAGGATGTATCCGAAGTGGTCAGGGTGATAGACGGACTCGGTATAGCGAAGGTTGTGGCCAAACTTAGACCGCTGGGAACTCTAAAGGGTTAGTTAAAGCCTTCTTGTTATCCTCTCAAGGGTTTGCTCCATGAAAATATAGAATCTTTTTTCCTCTATAGCCCTCCTTATGTTTTCCATCAAAGAAAGATAAAAGCTCAAGTTGTGAATCGTATTCAGCACGTAGGAAGTAATTTCTTCAGATATAAACAGATGTCTGAGGTAAGCCTTGGAGAAGTTTCTGCAGGTATAACAACTGCACTCCGGGTCAAGGGGCGAGAAGTCCCTTTTATATTTCTCGTGGCGGATGTTTACCACTCCCTGAGATGTGTAAAGGGTGCCTGTCCGTGCGTTCCTCGTAGGAACCACGCAGTCGAACATATCCACACCCACAGCTACCGCATTCAGTATATCCTCCGGTTTTCCTATCCCCATCAGGTATCTGGGCTTGTCTCTGGGGAGGTATTCACATACGAGTTCCGTCATGGAATACATTATCTCTTTCGGTTCACCTACCGAAAGCCCTCCTATGGCGTATCCGTCAAGCTCCCTCTCTACGGTTCTTTCCACCGCTTCCCTTCGCAGGTCCTCAAAGAAAGCACCCTGGACAATACCGAACAGAGCTTGAGAAGGATCTTCTTTAGCTTTTATACTTCTGTCAAGCCAGCTAAGGGTTCTTTCAAGGGCTTTTCTCGCATAGCTTTTGTCTATGGGATATTCAACGCACTCGTCCAGGGGCATGATTATGTCTGAACCGAATAGCTCCTGAATTTCTATTACCTTCTCAGGCGTAAAGAGGTGGAGATTGCCCGCAAGGTGGTCTCTGAACTCCACACCTTCATCGCTGACCGTAACTTTTGATTTCCTTTCCCCGAACCTTCCCTGAGAAAGGGAGAAAACTTGATAGCCACCGCTGTCCGTAAGTATGGGTTTGCTCCAGGATATGAAGCGGTGAAGCCCTCCCGATTCTCTTATGACCTCAATACCAGGTCTGAGATAGAGGTGGTAAGTATTTCCCAGTATTATCTGGGCTCCTATCTCTTCAAGGAGCTTGTGCGTCATAGCCTTTACAGTCCCCTGTGTGCCGACGGGCATAAAAACCGGAGTTTCTATCGTTCCGTGGGGAGTGAACAACCTTCCCCTCCTTGCTTTTCCATCCTCGGTAATGAGCTTAAAGTTGAACATGCAAGGTATTATTTTATAGATACTCTTACAAAGGGGGGTGAGCCATGGCGGTATTAGGAGTCCTCTTTCTCATATTTGTATCCATCTCCTTCGGAGATGAGTTTATAGAAAACCTTATCAAGAAGCTCGATGAGAGGGGAGAAAAAGCCTGGTGGTGGGACGAAAGGTGGTGGAATGAAGGCTATATTGAGCCTCCGAGAAACTATGAGGTTAAAGTCAAATGGGTTACCGTTACAAACGGGGATACGGAAATACCCGTCATGGTCGCAAGGCCAAAAGAGAAGGGCAAGTTTCCGGGGGTTCTCTTCCTGCACGGAAGGAGAGGACTCGATGACCTGTTCCAGCTTCATGTAAAAAGGCTCGCTGCAAGGGGATTTGTAGTAGTAGCTCCGGACCTCTACACAGGCAGGTTTATAGAAAGATTTCCAATAGAACACGACCCCGTGGTTGAGGATGATGCCAATGCGGTCCTGGACTATCTCCTTTCCAGGGAGGATATTCATCCCAAAAGGGTATGCGTTTACGGCCTTACACGCGGGGGTTTTTATTCCCTTAGACTGCTTGTAGCCAAAGGAAGGCAGGGAAAGGACATAGCTTGCTGGGTGGGCTACTACCCTCACATACAAGACCCGAACCGTCCCGAACCTATGCAGGTATACAGGTATCACGAAGATATAGAAAAGGTGCAAATACCCGTCATGTTCTTTGTAGGAAGGGAGGAACAGTATCAGAGGCTCAGACCTGCGCTCATGGCTATCGATTTCCTACGCTCCAACGGTAGGGAAGCCTACGTAGTGGTATATCCCGGAGTTGGTAGAGGCTTTGACTTTAGAGACGGAAACAGAAGAAAATTTGCGGATGACCTTGCCTCTAAGGATGCTATAGTCAGAGCTTCCAGGTTCATAAGGGAAAAGCTTGGCGTTAAATGATACTGAAGATAGAGCTCCGCTGTGAAGAAAACATAACCCTACCAAAGAGCTACAACCATCTCCTTCAGGCTTTCTTTTACAGAAATATGGACCCTGTGCTCTCAAGGTTCTTACATGACATAGGGTTTGTTTATGGAAAGAGGAGGTTTAAGCTTTTTACGTTCTCAAAGGTTATAGGGAAGCTTTTGGGTAAAGATAAAAAGAGTGGTTTACTCTTCTTTGAACCGCAAGTATCTCTCTACTTTGCATCTCCACTTATGGACA